>CALZIC010000198.1 GCA_945787285.1 uncultured Desulfuromonadales bacterium | reverse complement strand
AAGTCCCGTCTCGGCGCTTCCTGCGCCGATCATTAAGGAGGCCTTCCGATGCTTGAACGTCTGATTGAATCCGCCCTCAAAAACCGTCTGCTGGTGGCCCTGCTTTTCGCGGCGGCGCTGGCAACCGGTCTCTGGGCGCTGCTGGGCCTGCCCATCGATGCCTTTCCCGACACCACCCCGGTACAGGTGCAGATCAACACCGTGGCCCCGGCGCTCGGTCCCGAGGAGATCGAAAAGCAGCTGACCCAGCCGGTGGAGCTGGCCGTTTCCGGTCTGCCCGGGCTCGAAAGCGTCCGTTCCATCTCCAAGTTCGGCCTCAGCCAGGTGGTGGCTACCTTCAACGACGAGATGCCGATCTACGACTCGCGTCAGCTGATCATGGAGCGGCTGGCGACGGTGGCGCTGCCCGAGGGGATCGAGCGCCCCGAGCTGGGGCCGATCTCCACCGGCCTGGGCGAGGTCTTCCATTACGTGCTGCGCTCCGACAATCCCGAACGCAGCCTCGATGAGCTGCGGGTGCTGCATGACTGGGTGGTCAAGCCCGAGCTGCGCAAGGTGGCCGGGGTGGCTGAGATCAACACCTGGGGCGGGCTTGAGCGCCAGTACCACGTGGTGGTTGCCCCCGAATCGCTGATCAAGTACGGCCTGACCTTCGGCGAGGTCTTCACCGCCCTGGAAGAGAACAACGCTAACGTCGGCGGCGGCCAGGTGGTGGCTGGCGGTCAGACCCTGCTGGTGCACGGGCTCGGCCGGGTCGGCAGCGTCGAGGAGATCGGCAATATCGTCGTCACCGCCCACCAGGGCGCTGCAGTGCGTATCCGCGACCTGGCCGAGGTGCGCATCGGCCACGAGCTGCGTCGCGGCGCGGTCTCCGCCCAGGGCCAGGGAGAGGTGGTCCTCGGCCTCGGCTTCATGCTGATGGGAGAAAACAGCCGCGAGGTCACCACCGACCTGAAACAGAGCCTGGAGACGGTGCGCAAGGCCCTTCCCGACGACGTTATCCTCGAGACGGTCTACGACCGCACCGAACTGGTCGATCAGGTGATCGAGACGGTACAGCACAACCTGGTGGCCGGGGCGATCCTGGTCATCGTGGTGCTCTTTCTGCTCCTCGGCAACCTGCGGGCGGGGATTCTGGTCGCCGTCGCCATCCCCATGGCCATGCTCTTTGCGGTGCTGGGGATGCACGAGATGGCCATAGCCGCCAGTCTCCTTTCGCTTGGGGCGGTCGACTTCGGCATCCTGGTCGACGGCTCGGTGGTGATGACCGAGGCCAACCTGCGGCGACTCACCGAACGGCAGATGGAGCTCGGCCGTCCCCTGACCGCCAGCGAGCGTCTTCACAGCATCATCGCCTCCAGCCGCGAGGTGGTGCGCCCCATCGTCTTCGGCATGGGGATCATCATCCTCGTCTTCATCCCGGTCCTCACCCTGCAGGGGGTCGAAGGGAAGATGTTCAAGCCGATGGCCTGGACCTTCATCTTCGCCATGGCAGGCGCCCTGCTGGTGGCGATTTTCCTCTCGCCGATTCTCTCCTTTCTCTTTCTCCCCAAGCAACCCAAGGAAAGGGAAGGGCGCATCGAGGGCGCTCTCAAGCGTTTTTACCTGGCGGCTCTATCGCCGGTGCTGCGCTGCCGCAAGGTTCTTTTTATTGGCGTGCTCCTGCTGCTGGGGGCAACGGCCTTTGTCGGCATGCGTCTGGGGGGGGAGTTTCTGCCGCGCATGAGCGAGGGATCGATCGTGATCAGCGTGGTGCGGCTGGCCGGGGTGTCGATCGACGAGTCGGTGGCCTACAACAGCCGGCTGGAGACGCTGCTGAAGGAGAATTTTCCCGACGAAGTCCGTTACGTGTGGAGCCGCATCGGCAGCGCCGAGGTCGCCACCGACCCGATGGGGACCGAGCTCACCGACATCTTTCTGGCTCTGCACCCGCGCAGTGAGTGGACCAAGGCGACGAGCCAGTTCGAGCTGACCGAGAGGATGGAGGAAACACTGCACGGCCTGCCCGGCATCCGCGCGGTGTTGACCCAGCCGATCGAGCTGCGGGTCAACGAGATGCTCTCGGGCATCCGTTCCGACGTGGGGATCAAGATCTACGGCGACGATTTTGACGAACTGGTGCGCCTCGGCGACCAGGTGGAGCATGTGCTGCTCGAGATCGACGGCGCCTCCGACGTGTCGGTGGAGCAGATCACCGGCCAGCCGACCCTGCAGATCGCCGTCGACCAGCAGAAGCTGGCCCGTCATGGGGTCGCCGCCAGGGACGTGCTCGATGTCATCGCCGCGGTCGGCTCCCCCAAGGTCGGCCGGGTCTTCGAGGGGGAGCGTTCCTTCCCCCTGGTGGTGCGCCTGCCCGAGGCCCAGCGCAGCGACGTGGAAACCCTCAAGAAAACTCTGATCCCGACCCGCACCGGGGCCATCCTGCCCCTCGAGGCGGTGGCCGAGGTGATCGAGACCGACCGTCCCTCGACCATCAACCGCGAGTGGGGGCGGCGTCTGATCAAGGTGCAGACCAACGTGCGCGACCGGGATATCGCGACCTTCGTCGCCGAGGCCAAGGAGATGATCGCCGCCGAGGTGACACTGCCCGAAGGGTCGATTATCGAGTGGGGCGGGCAGTTCGAGAATCTCGAACGCTCGCAGAACCGCCTGATGCTGGTGGTGCCGCTGACCCTGCTGCTGATCTTCTTCCTCCTTTACTTCAGCCTCAAGAGCCTGCGCAACGTGCTGATCATCTACACCGGCATCCCTTTCGCCGCGGTCGGCGGGGTGATGGCCCTGTACCTGCGGGGCATTCCCTTTTCGGTCAGCGCCGCGGTCGGCTTCATCGCCCTCTCCGGCATCGCCGTATTGAACGGCCAGGTCATGGTCGCGGCCATTCGCCGGCTGCTCGATGATGGGGTTCCCCTGTTCGAGGCGGTCACCGGCGCGGCCCGTCAGCGGCTGATGCCGGTACTGGCCACCGCCATCACCGACGCGGTCGGTTTTCTGCCCATGGCGTTGTCTGTCGGTGTCGGCGCCGAGGTGCAGCGTCCTTTGGCCACCGTGGTGGTCGGCGGGGTGCTCACCTCCACGGCCCTGACCCTGTTCGTGCTGCCGGCCCTGTATTTGGCCGCCGGAAAAAGGGGAGGCCGTGGCCAAAATGCGGAGGCTGTTTCTGTCTCCGACACGGAAACAGGAATTGAAATCGGACAAACTGCCGCTTAGAGAATTTTTACATAGAAGGCAAAAACAGCCGGAGCTTCCCAGACGGGAGGCTCCGGCTGTTTTTTTTTCGACACCATGAAAAACCCTAAAAACAAGTTTCACCACGGGGGACACGGGGAACACGGGGGAAAATCAAAAACGGGAAAAACTTGGTTAAGACCAAGAATCTTCTTTTGGGGTGTAAATATATAGATTCGTCCCAGGTTTTGCCCTTAAGCCTATCCCCGTGTTCCCCGTGGTAAAAAAAAAGATTTTGAACTTTTTTAGATTTTTTGACCTCGGTCAAGGGGGAAAGAAGACCATGGGGGTATGTTAGCACCACGAACGCAAGAAAAACCGTCAATCGCGCTTCAACGATACCACCCATAAGGAGACCGACCGATGAAGAAGCTTTTTGAAATGCTTGGACTTTCTTCCAAAACAGCACCCTCTACCCCCAGCAAGGAGCAACCGATGGAAAACATGTTCTGTTACCAGTGTGAGCAGGCCGCGAACGGCGGCTGCACCAAGATTGGCGTCTGCGGAAAGCAGCCCGACGTCGCCGCCCTGCAGGACCTGCTGGTCTACTCCCTCAAAGGGATCGCCTTCTGGGCCGACAAGGCACGTCAGAACGGCGCCAAGGACCAGGAAGTCGACCGCTTCATGCTCGACGGCCTCTTCACCACCGTCACCAACGTCGACTTCGCCGCTGACGAGATTGAAAAGCTGGTGCGTAAGGCCGCAGTGATCAAGGAGAAGGCCAAGGCCCTGGCCGGCCCCATCGCAGGCGAGATCCCTGAAGCCGCCACTTGGCAGCCCGCTGGCGACCAGGCCGCCCTTGCAGCCCAGGGCGAAGCTCACGGCGTCAAGGACCCCTCCATCGACCCCGACGTGCACTCGGTTCAGCAGATTCTCATCTACGGCATGAAAGGCTACGCCGCCTACGCCCATCACGCCCTGGTCATCGGCCTGGAGAGCGAAGAGGTCTACGCCTATACCCACAAGTTCCTCGCCGCCACCCTCGACAAGAGCCTCGGCCTGATGGACCTCGTTGGATTGGCCATGGAATGCGGCCGCATCAACCTGGTCACCATGGAACTGCTCGACAAGGCCAACACCGACAGCTTCGGCCACCCGGTACCGACCCCGGTTCAGCTCGGCACCAAGGCCGGCAAGGCGATCCTGGTTTCCGGTCACGACCTGCGCATGCTCGAAGAGCTGCTCAAGCAGACCGAAGGCAAGGGGATCAACATCTACACCCACGGTGAAATGCTCCCCGCCCACGGCTACCCCGGCCTCAAGAAGTACGCCCACCTGGCCGGCAACTTCGGCGGCGCGTGGCAGGACCAGGCCAAGGAGTTCGCCTCCTTCCCCGGCGCCATCATCTTCAACACCAACTGCATCCAGAAGCCGGCTGCCACCTACAAGGACCGTCTCTTCACCTGGGGCCTGGTTCAGTGGCCTGACGTCCCCAACATCGACGGTTGGGACTTCTCCCCGGTCATCGAAAAAGCCCTCGCGTCCCCCGGCTTCGATGAGGCCCCTGGTAAAGAAATTCTGGTCGGCTTCGGTCACAACGCGGTGCTCGGCGTGGCCGACAAGGTCATCGAGGCGGTCAAGGCAGGTGATATCAAGCACTTCTTCCTGGTCGGCGGCTGCGACGGCGCCAAGAGCGGTCGTAACTACTACACCGAGTTCGCCGAGCAGGCTCCCAAGGATACCGTTATCCTGACCCTGGCCTGCGGCAAGTACCGCTTCAACAAGCTCGACTTCGGCGACATCGGCGGCATCCCCCGTCTGCTCGATATCGGACAGTGCAACGACGCCTACAGCGCGATCCAGATCGCCGTGGCCCTGGCCGGCGCCTTCGAGTGCGAGGTCAACGAACTGCCCCTGTCGATGATCCTCTCCTGGTACGAGCAGAAGGCGGTGGCGATTCTGCTGACCCTGCTCCACCTCGGCATCAAGGACATCAAGCTCGGACCGACGCTGCCGGCCTTCATCACCCCCAACGTTCTCAACTTTCTGGTCGAGAACTTCAACATCGGCCCCATCACCACCGCCGAACAGGACCTCAAGCAGATCCTCGGGTAATCCAAATATCCGGCAGGTAACACGGGCCGGCAATGGAAAAAACAAAAGCCTCCAGGTCGAATGACCTGGAGGCTCTTGCTGTTCTGCGTTAGCTGAGTTCAAGGCTGGGAGGCCGACTGAAACAATTCGCTCTCGGCAGGTCTTTACGTCGGCCTTATGATATCATCAGAGAACAGACAGCAAAGGAGATTCCCATGGGCAAAAAGGATAAGTGCGAGACCCCGCAGTTTCATGATATGCACATG
>CALZIC010000197.1:5029-13388 GCA_945787285.1 uncultured Desulfuromonadales bacterium | reverse complement strand
TTCAACGACAAGGGCCGGGATATCTGTCCCCTTGCGCACGGCCACCGGCGGCGCGCCACCGGCATGGGCCATGGCCGGCATCAGCTCAATCACCGGCAGACTGCCGACAGCCGCCGTGGCAACGGCTGCCTGAAGGGAATTCTTTATAAATTGACGCCGATCCATGATTCCACCTCCTAGGAGGATTTTCGACAAATAGCCCTGCTATTCGCTCTCAAATCCTCGAAAATCTGGTCTCGACCAGTCGATTTTTCGTTTCGGCCCGTCAAGTCCGACAGCCTTCAAGGGAATCGGTATGCAAACACCCGGCCATCAGGTGCTTGCTCTAAGCAATGGTACGGTCTCGCAAGAAAATGTCAACAGGCCACTGGCTACCGATGTATTCAGGCGAAGAGGTCTCGATCACCATTCAAGGGTGAGGTACCGCCCTACATTTTGACTTGTTGAAGAGCCAGGGTATGGACTTCGCTGTGTTCGGCGGAATGTCATTGGATGTTATTTGAAGGGCCTGCTCTGATTTGATGACAGCCATCCATGGCCGGGGGGGTAGGCGAATAGATCCCTATGAATCTTTCGATATAACAACACGACAACAATTATAGTTTCCCACAGCGAATTTAAGCCTGAATATTGTCAAAAAGGGATTGTCGGCTATGCAATCTTCAAGCATAGCAACGAATTTTGGCTTAGTTGGTGCGTTATTTTCAAAATTAAAATCCGCCAGAGTTCCTGCTATATGGTCTGGGGATCTATTCACTTCGTCATACCCCACAACGCCATTCTCACTCGTTTCTGGAACTCCAAACACAATTTCAGTGGCAGAACTGTTCAATGACCCTTTTTCACATAAACCATGGTGATATATATCAAACAGTTCTGCCGCCAGAGTGTCATAGGAATCTATGATTTTGTCTCTGTCCGAAAACCAACCAACGATTCTTGCTTTCGAATATTTGGTGAGAAGGTAACTAATGTAGGCTGACAACAATGAAATAAGCATCACATCACGAAAAAGTCGATAGTTGGCCGACTTCTTACCCAACTCACTCTTTGCCTTATTTATTTTTTTTTGAATTACTTTGTAGTAGCTTAAATTTCCGGGGGAAATTTTGCTCCAATCCTCAAGCATTTTATTTGTATCTTCAAATATCCTATCAACAACCTGACGATCCTTCATATTCTCTCTTCGGGTCAAGCCCTTTCTTGTGCCAAGTATGAAATTCAAATGAAACAATCTTTTTTCTTTAAGGTAGGAAATGAAGTCGGGGCTGATTCTTTTTATTTTATTGATTTCTTTAGGCGCTAGTGAAATAAATCTGCCATTTATTTCATCAGGACAGGTGTCATAAGGCATAATCGTAAATGAAACAACATCATTCGGTTTATTTTTATTACCAATACAATAGTCGCTACATATGAGCCATTTTCCATAAAAGGGCTTGCTGCATAGATAGCTTTTGAAATCACCCAAGGCACTTTTGTTTATTGTGTCCTCCAAAAAACTAATGACATCTTCCATTATAGTCTCTTTTCTTTTGTCTGACCGGTTAACATATTGAGTTTGTCGACACTCCATTTTCCTACATTAAATCGGCACCTTGCCAGAGCGTACGCTCTGCAGAACAAGAACCACCCTGCCACTGTTGCCCCATAGTTGAAAGACAGCTGTAACATATTGAGTGGTTTTCTCTTTACGAAGGCGGGGCAACCAGGTTGACCACCTGGATCGCATTAACGGTGGTGATGCGGATCGCCCCCTACTCGTACGTCCATGCTGGCGCCGACGTGCCCAGCATGACCATGTCCGTGGTGAAGTGAAGCGTCGGGCCGGGCCATAGCATCCCCTGACTGGATGGTCACCTAAGTGACTTCCCTTTACTGTGGGTAAGGCCTCTCCCCGCCAACACGACAACCAGAGCAAACAATAATAAACACTTTCCCATCTACCCCCCCCCTGGTGAAGTTTACCGCCGGTGGGCAAAAGCGCAAGCCTCCCCAAGGGCAACACGACTTACCCTTGACACTGCCCCGGGACTGGTGTAAATAGATAGACCTCAGGCAGGTCAATAGACCTGACAAGCATAAAAAAACTGCTTTTAGGTTCAAATAACAGGCAGTTAAGCAAAAAGTGTTTGCCGCTATAGCTCAGCTGGTAGAGCAGCTCACTCGTAATGAGCAGGTCGTCCGTTCGAGTCGGATTAGCGGCTCCATGAACAAGAAAAGGGACCACGTCGTCAGACGGGTCCCTTTTCTTATGGTCAATCGGCCAGTCCTTTCTCAACAGTTGCCTCCCCCTTGAAATCTCCACAGCCTGCTGGAAGATGTATTGGTTATTGCTATACTTTTCAAGGAGAGACACGAGATCGGAAAACATGAGGGAGGGCGTGCATGAAAAAAAGGAAACTGGGGAGCATACTGCTGGCTTTGCTTATCGTGTTCTGCGTAGCCGGTTCAGCCTGGGGCGATGAGTACCTGAGCGCGACGATCATCGACCAGAAAGGCAAGAGTGTCAAGATTTCGCGCATTCTGGCCCGCGGGACCATCGAAGGCCAAATGGCCGGGGCCACTCGGGATTACCGGTTTTCCGAGCTGAAGCGCATCGACAACCTCGGCAACGGCATCTACCGGGTAACCAGCCGCAAGGGGCAGACCCGCTCCCTCGAAAAGGTCACCCTGCGCACCCCCGGCCAGAGCAACCGTGTCATCTACTGGGTGCCCGATAGAAGCAGCGGCACCGAAAAGCGCTTTTCCCTCGGGCTGATGGGCTTTCACTCCATCGTCTTCTCCGACGAGGCCGGAAGGCTGAAATACAACCCCAGTACCCACAAGTACTATCCTCCGGACTACCTCTTCGACCCTTTTTCCGGAAAGCGGCTGGTCTGGAAAAATCCGCGGCCATAGAAAAACGTCCCATATAAAAAAAGCCCCCCTGCGGCAGGGTAGCCGCAGGGGGGATCACATGAGCAAGAGCAGAGGTTGTACCTGCTCCCCTCCTAAAAACCGCTGACCATCACGTCGTCGATATACATGTTGGTTTCCTCCCGGTACGAGTCTTTTTTGTTGTTAAAACCGCCAATGACCAGGGTGTGGCTCCCGGGCGAGAGCACCCCCAGATCGAGGGTCAGGCTCACCCAGCCGGTGGAGCGCGTCGAGCCGCCGTTGCCGTCCCCAACGACCTGCGCCAGGGAATCGCCCCCACCTACCCCGATCAGCTTTCCATCGATCGCAACCAGAGCCTCACTGTACTCATCCGACTCGTAATCGGGCCTCTGGTCGAGCTTGTAGCGCAGGCTCAGGGTGACATTGCGGGAGGAAGACAGGGAGAAGGAGCGCTTCCAGCCCCCCGACATGCCGAGGATATTCCTGTTGTTCCGTCCGCCCAGCCGGACACGCAGACCTCCGCCCTGATAACCGTAGGATGTCCGGTAATACCCCCGCGCATAGCGACGCTGCGCGGTGCTGCGGAAGGTGTCGTCCTTGTAGCTGAAACCGTCGGAGCTCGAATCGAAGTTCGCCTCGAAAAGAGCCGCCGGCCCGCCGCTGAGGGTCACCAGGGCTTCGGCATGGTTGTTGTCCTGATTGGTGTCGTTGTCGGCGCTGACCGTGACCGAACCACTATGGGTGCCGGCCGTGGAACCCTCGACCGCCAGTGTAATCGTGCGCCGGTCGCCCGAAGCGATCTGCCCCAGGCTGCACTGGGTTTCGCCGGGACCGGTCACTGTGCACTCACCGATATCGGCTCCGGCGGAGACGATTCTCAGCGTGGATGCCAGGCTCACCAGAGCCTGGGCATTGGCGGCGGCCTCCGTGCCGTTGCTACCGACTTCGACAACGACTTCAACAGGCGTATCGATGGCCCCGGACACCTGGCCGGCCGGAATCCTCACATCGACGTCGGCTCCGGACTCGATGGCCGAGAGGCACTGGGCCGCATCGATATGCGGCTGCATCTGGCTGCGGCTGCAGTCGGAGAACTGGTCGCTGCCGTTGGCGTAGGGGTTCATGATGTAGCCGTTGGCGGCCCCGGAGCAGGTCGAGCCGGACTGGTTGTCGTGGGGCGCACCGAAGTTATGGCCGAGTTCATGGGCCACGGTCAGGGCCCCGGCCGTCCCGGTGCCGCGAGTCTGGCTCAGACCGACGCCGTAATTGGCGTTGCACAGCACTCCGATAAATGCGATGCCGATCACCGAGCCGTCCATGTCGCGCCCGGTAAAGAGGTGGGTGAGCCCCGGATTGGTAAAGCCCGAAGCCGCAACGTAATCTCTGAGCTGGTAAACGAGGGTCTGCGGATCGGTCGAGCTCAGCGAACCGTTGCTGGTCAGCAGCCTCAGCTCGGCGAGATTGAGGTGGACACCGACCTGTTCCGAATAGATGCCGTCAACCACGTTGAGCCGGGCCAGAACCGCCCCTTCCGGGTCACTGTTGGCGCTGACAAACTGTTGGTCGGCGACCACGGCCAGGTCGAGTTGGCGGGCGGCGGCAGGAAGGGCCACTGCCTGCTGCTGCAACTCGCCCACCATGGTGCCGTAGGCGTTCATTGGGCTGGTCTCCGGATCAAGAGCACATTTCAGCTCCGGCGACTCGGTATCGGCAAGCCGGTAAATCAGCAGAGACTGAAGGCCCTTGGCCCATTTGCCGGCGAGAACGGCCGACAGCGCACCGGACACCTGGTCTGCCGTGTCGATCACGTAAATTTCGCTGCCGTCCCAGATCATGCCGGAAACCCGGTCACCGACCTGCGTCAGCCGCACCCACGAATTGCCGATGCCGGAGACTTTTCCCCGATACAGGCGAGCCGAAGTGCGCAGACGGTCTTTCTGCTTTTGAGGCAGCTTGGCAATAAGCCGGTCGTTCGACTCGAGGTCCAGCTCAAAATGGTGACCCAGGGCATCAAAGGCCAGGCGCTGCCCCCCTTCTCTCTGCCTGCGGTCAGGGGCGAAGATCCCCTTCAAAGCGGATTTTATTTTTAACGAATCGAGTACTTCATGGTGAAGAATTTTGAACTTTTGCCCTTTGGCCTTCCCGATGCCCGCGGCATAACCCGCACCAGCACTAAAGACACTGATCAAAACCACGCCGAGCAAGACGACCGTCATCCCCTTAAAACCTGTCTTCAAAACAAACCTCCTCAAATTTCCACTCCTTTTGGCCAATTAACCTCAATAGGGCTGCATATCTCGACAACCTTTTTGCCGAGCCTTCATTTCACACACCATGAAATCTCGCTGTCGGTAGAATGGAGCAATACCTCGCAACCCCTCAATACGGATCAGGGGCATAAAGGGAGCTAAACAAGTTTCATGCCCTTTTTCATTTATCTCAGGATATCAAGCGGTTCCGTATCTCAAGATATCAAGCGGTTCCGCCAGTCTAAGGAGGACTGGCAAATCCCCGACAGGCTGACCGATCGATTTTCATGCCGAAATTTGCCTTAAAGGACAGACAGTTTGTGTGGGCTAACAGGCGCGCAACGGCACCCCCAATCAAGAGGAAGCCCCTTCAGGGAGAAGCTGTACTCTGGCACCAGGGGGGCAACATCCTGAAATCGCTTATGCGGGGCACACTGTCTCCATTTAGAGACATCCAGGGGGACGGTACTGAATGTTGAGTCGGAGAGCGGAGAGAGCGGATGGCAATTTATGACAGTCGGCGCTTGCCAAATCACAGGGGCTGGAAAAAAAAACCGCGCCGGCCTTAAACTGGCCGGAAGCGGTTTTTCCTGTTTGATTCATTCAGCACTTCATTTAGTGATTGCGCCGGCCGCCTCGGCGGTCAGGCCGATCGTCAGAGCGGTCAAGGTAGCCTGAACGACGGTTATGCTTGTTGAAGTGACGGTTATGCTTGTTGAAGTGACGGTTATGCTTGTTGAAGTGACGGTTGTGCCGGTCGAAGTGACGGTTGTGCCGGTCGAAGTGGCGCTGATGTTTCCCGAAGTGACGGTTATGTCTTTTAAAGTGGCGGTCATGCCGGTCGAAACTTCTGAAATGCCTGTTGTAATAACCATAGGCCCTACCAGGACCTCTGAAGTACTTCCGATGCTTGCCATAATAGTGGCCGTAATGACCTCCCCAGTAATTTACTGGCGAGAATCCAAGATAAGCCCTGTCGGTATAAGTAATCTGGGCAGAGGGCGTGGCCAGAGCAAAACTCACGGCGATGTCATCTGCCCGAACCGATGTCGGCAGCAGAAGGAAAGCGGCGCAAATGGCAACCAAAGCAATGCTGAGAGGGGTGCTCCACGAAACGGCCTGAGGCGAAGAGGTGGTTTTCATACGAAGACTCCTTTCTTTAACCCAGAACCGCGCGACCTGAGCGAATAATGTGCCGGCAGGGTCTCGCGAATCTGAGTTTCAGGTGGCCCGATACTTGAGGGCGCCTCGGGCCTTACCCTCAAACGTTCTTTACATTTCAACTATAGAACAAACTCTGTAAGGGGATGTTAAGGCCGGGTAAAGTCAGGTAAAGTTTTGTAAACCGCCGCGCTTCGATGCTATACCGGTACGAGCAGCCGCAGCCCCGTTGCCGTATACCCTGCTGCAGATCATTTCACCTTGCCAACAGAACCTGAACTGGTGTAAACTTCTGAATCTAAGCTCCTGATTTAAAAAAGGGATTACACACGACAACAAACAAAAGCCATTACTGTCTGGGAACAGCAAGTAGTCTGGTGACGCTCCCGGTCTTCAAAACCGGTGGGGGGCGTATCCCGTCCCTGGTGAGTTCGATTCTCATCTGTTCCCGCCAACCTTAAAAAAGGCCCTATTCTATTGAATGAGGGCCTTTTTTCGAAAAAGAGCGATGATGGACAAGCAGACCCTGCTCAGACAGCTCCCCGCGGTCGATCGGGTGCTCAAGGCCCCGACCATGACGGCCCTGGCGGAAAACACTCCCCACGTACTTCTGCTCGAAGCGGCCCAGGAGACGATAGCGGCCCTGCGTCAGGCGATACTCCAGGGGGAGACAGGACTCGAACTGTGCCCCGAGGGGGTCGCGGCACAGGCCGCGCGCCTGGCCGAGAGCAAGCAGGCAGCTTCTCTGCGCCACGTCATCAACGCCACCGGCACCCTGCTGCACACCAACCTAGGCCGCGCACCGCTGTGTGACGCGGCCCTGGAAGCGATCGACCGGGTCTCCCGCTCCTATTCCAACCTCGAGTTCGACCTGGAGACCGGGCAGAGGGGGCACCGTTTTTCCCACATTGAAGAGCTGCTCTGCCGTCTGACCGGCGCCGAGGCCGCTGCGGTGGTCAACAACAACGCCGGCGCGGTGCTGCTCGGCCTGACCGCCCTGGCCAAGGGAAAAGAAGCCATCGTCTCGCGCGGCGAAATGGTCGAGATCGGCGGGGCCTTCCGCATCCCCGACGTGATGGAGGCGGGCGGGGTGATCCTCAAAGAGGTGGGGACGACCAACAAGACCCATCTGAAGGACTACGCTGGAGCCATCGGCGAACATACCGGCCTGCTGCTCAAGGTGCATACCAGCAACTACCGCATCGTCGGCTTTACCGCCCAGGTAGCCGGGGCGGAGATGGTCGCGCTGGCTAAAGAGAACGGGCTGCCGGTGATGGAAGATCTGGGCAGCGGCATGCTGATGGACCTCTCCCCCTTCGGCCTGCCCAAAGAACCGACGGTGCGGGAAGCCGTCGAAGCCGGCATCGACGTGGTCACCTTCAGCGGCGACAAGCTCCTCGGCGGCCCCCAGGCCGGGCTGATCGTCGGCACCCGCGCCGCCATCGATGCAATCCGAAGCCACCCCATGGCCCGGGCCCTGCGCATCGACAAACTCTCGCTGGCCGCCCTTGAAGCGACCCTGGCCCTCTACCTCGACCGGGAACGGGCGATCGGCGAGATTCCCGTGCTGCGCATGATGAGCGTTCCCCCAAAAGAACTGGAAGAGCGCTGCAGCCGTTTCACTGCCGGACTGAAGGCAAGACTTGAGGGCATGGCCAATATCGAAGTCGTCCCGGAACCCTCGGCGATCGGCGGCGGCGCCCTCCCCCTGACCGAACTCCCCGGCTTCGCCGTCTCCGTCTCCCCGACGAACGTCTCGGTCGATGCCCTGGCCAACCACCTGCGCGGCACCCGCCCCCCCATTGTCGGGCGCTGCCAGGAAAACCGCCTGATCCTCAACCTGCGAACGGTGCTGCCGCAGGAAGAAGCCATCCTGTCCGAAGCCCTTCAAGAGGCGCTTAAATAACAAAAAGCCACCCGTCACCGGGTGGCTTTTTATTGCTCTACGCTCTTCAATCCTGGGTCAAACCCGTACCCCCTAACCCTTCTCACACCCGTTCGCTCCGCTCGCTCGAGCACGCAGAGGTCACAGAGAAAATGGCTGCAATCCTAAAACCCTGAGATTTTGA
>CALZIC010000197.1:0-4945 GCA_945787285.1 uncultured Desulfuromonadales bacterium | reverse complement strand
CGTGGTAAGAAAAGATTCAGGATCCTGATTTTTCAGGGTTCAGAGGGTTCAAAGATCAGGCGTCGATTTTCTCCACCACCTGCGCCTCTTCCGCGTCCTCTTTAATCCCCTTCTTGAAGTTGCGCAATCCGCTGCCGAGGGCCGTCCCCACCTGGGGGAGCTTGCCAGCACCGAAAATGACCATCACCAATACCAGAATAATCAGCAGTTCCTGTGTTCCGAGTCCAAACATCTGTTCAATTCCTTATCAGTCAAAAGATTATGAGGCAAGGTCCAGGCCCAGGGCCTTTTCCAAAAACAAGGCCACCTCGGCCGGGTCGTTGAGATTCAGAACCGGGACGTCCACATCGAGGGGTTCGTCACTGGCCACCGCCAGCAGCGAGGGGTCGTGCCTTTCACCCCGGCAGACGAGAGTGTCCCGGACCCCCTTGCGGTGCACCTCGATCTTCGGCAGGCCGCTCAATTTGAACCCTTCGGTCACCACCAGGTCCATGCCGGAGAAGTAGGTGGCGATCAGCTCCTCGATCGGCGGAGACTCCCGGTGTTTTTTGATCAAGGCCAGTTTCTCCGGCGAACTGATCAGCGTGGTGTCGGCCCCGGCGGCGGTCAGGCGGTAGCTGTCCTTGCCGGGATGGTCGACGTCGAACTTGTGGGCGTCGTGCTTGATGGCCCCGACCTTGCGGCCGCGCTTTTTGAGCTCGACGATCACCTTTTCGACCAGGGTCGTCTTGCCGGTGCCCGACTTGGCGACGAACGATACGGCGGGTACGGTCATAAATCGATCTCCAAGAGAGGATAATTTCCGAGGTGCGAAGAAAGGCCTCTTGTGGGAGCGGTTTTAACCGCGATGGCTTTGTCGGCCATTGGATCGCGAATGAATTCGCTCCCACAGAAAAGCTCACCAAAGCAGCCCATTCAGTTCAAAAACGGACCAGCATCGGCTTTACTCCGCAATCGGCATCGCGGTCTGATCGAGCAGGTGGATATGAACCTCTTCGCCGGCCTCGAACCTGTCGCGGTCCGCCGGAAGAACGGCGATGCCGTTGGCGCGGATCATGGTGCGCAGGATGCCGGTATTCTGGTCTCCGGAACTGGCGATGCAGAGGGCGCCGTTTTCGGTGACCACCGAAACCCGCATGAACTGCACCCGGCCGGACTTCTTTTTCACCGGCTCTTTGAGGGTCGCCTTGATCAGCGGTTTGAGCACCTGATGGTGGCCCATCATCTTGAGCAGGGCCGGGCGGACGAACTCCTCAAAGGTGATCATGGTCGAAACCGGGTTGCCGGGCAGCGAGAAGACCAGGGTCTCTCCCCGCCTGGCAAAGGCGGTGGGACGGCCCGGTTTGATATCGACCTTCCAGAAAATCTGCTCCACTTCTAGCTCTACCAGGATTTCCCGCACAAAGTCGCGGTCACCGGCAGAGACTCCGGCAGAAGTGATGAGCACATCGTACTCAAGTCCGGCCGTAAGTTTTTCCCGCAGGCTTTCGGCATTGTCACGAGCGATGCCGATCATCACCGGTTCGGCACCGAGCTCTTTGACCGCGGCGGCCAGCGACCAGGAGTTGCTGTTGACGATGGCCTCGGCCCCCATGGCTTCACCGATCTCCACCAACTCATCGCCGGTAGAGAGAATGGCGACCTTGGGACGGCGGTAGACCGCCACCTCGGCCTGACCGAAAGAGGCAAGCATGTTGACCTCGGGCGGTCGGATTGCGGCCCCGGGTTCGATCACCCGCTGGCCTGCCGAGAGGTCCTCGCCGCGGTAGCGGATGTGATCCCGCACCTTTACCGCACCGAGTATGGTCACCTGGTCCGGGTGCTCTTCGGTTTCCTCGAAAGGGACCACCGCGTCGCAGCCGGGAGGCACCGGGGCACCGGTCATGATCTTCACCGCGCAACCGGGCTCCACCGGCGGTTCGGCCCGGCCTCCGGCGGGAATGTAACCGCTGATGCGCAAGGCAACCCCCGGGCGACAGTCTGCGGCGCGGACGGCAAAACCGTCCATGGCCGAGTTGTCAAAACGGGGCATATCACCGCTGGCGAAAACCGGTTCGGCGATGGCGCGCCCGACCGCATCGAGCAACGATACCCGTTCGGTCCCGAGGGGGGTTACGTGGTCGAGGATCAGCTTTCTTGCATCTTCAAAGGATGTAGGCATGAGGAACTCCCGGTTAGGGCAAAACGATTTTTTTCGGAATCAGAACATGGACGATCCACGATGCGTCCATGGGCGAGGCGGATTTCTTCGGCATCGAGCCTGGCGCTCAGGGTCGGATCGTGGGTCGACATGATGATCGACAAGCCCTGGCCGCGCAGAGTGGCGATCACCCCCTCGAAGACGGCGGCGCTTTCGGCATCGAGCCCGGCGGTCGGCTCATCGAGGAGCAGCACCCTCGGTTTCAGCACCAGGGCCCGGGCCAGGGCGACCCGCTGGGCTTCTCCCCCGGAGAGCTGCCTGGCCCGTCGATCCTCAAACCCGCCCAGACCGACAGTCTGCAGAGCCCAGAGGATACGGCGCTGCCGTTCAGGCCGGGAGAGGCCCCGCAACCTGAGCCCGAAACCGAGATTGGCGGCAACGGTCCCGGAAAAGAGGTAGGGGGACTGATGCACCAGGGTCACTTCCCGGCGCAGCCGTCCGAGAAGTCCCCTGCGGCTCGGTAGCGGTTCGCCGTCGAGCCGCAGGTCACCGCCGCTCGGTTTCTCGAGCAGGGCCAGCAGCTGCAGCAGGGTGCTCTTGCCGGCGCCGTTTGGACCGGTCAGGGTATAAAGACGCCCCGGCATCAGCTCCAGGCGGTCGATGTTCAGGACCGGCTTGGCACCGCGCCGCTGTTCGATGTTTCGCAGGGCAAAGAGTGGGGTCACGACATCACCTCTGTTGCAACAGGTTGAGAAAGAGGTTGATCAGAAGGGCGACGCTCATCAGCACCAGGCCGAGGGCCAGGCCGAAGGCGAATTCCCCCTTGCTGGTCTCCAGGGCGATGGCGGTGGTCATGGTGCGGGTGTAGCCGCGAATGTTGCCGCCAAGCATCATGGCCACCCCGACTTCGGCGATAATGCGGCCGAAGCCGGCGACCACTGCCGCCACGATGCCGAAGCGCACCTCGAGAAAAAGCTGCAGCGCCCCGCGCAGCGGCCCAGCCCCCAAAGTCAGCGCGGTCGGCAGAATGCGCGGGTCGGCCCCGGCCACCGCCGACACCGTGTAGTGGGCAACGATCGGCACGGCGAGCACCACCTGGCCGATCATCATCGCCCAGGGGGTGAAGAGCAGGCCGAACTCCCCGAACGGCCCCTGGCGGCTGATCAGGCCGTACACCACCAGCCCGACCACCACCGTCGGCAGGGCCATCAGGGTGTTGAGGCAGGTCAGCACCAGGCGCTTGCCGGCAAAGTCGCGCAGGGCGATCAGACCGCCGACCGGCACCGCCATCAGCATGGCGATGAGAATGGCGCCGAAAGAGACCCACAGAGAGGTCCAGACCGTGCCCATAACCTCCCTGTCGAAGGCCAGCAGCAGGGCGATGGCTGTGCTGAGTGATTCACCGATAAAGTTCAAGGGACCTCAATAGGTGAAAAAGAGGTTCTGGCCGTTTTTGGTGAATCCGGCGATGATCTCCTGCCCTTCGCGGGAGACCAGGTAGTCGATAAAGGCATTGGCCAGAGCGTGGTCGACGTGGGAGTGAAGAGCCGGGTTGACGGCAATCACCCCGTAGGGGTTGAACAGGTTTTTGTCCCCCTCGGAGACGACCTGCAGGTCGGTCTTGCCGGTAAAGGCGATGTAGGTGCCGCGGTCGGTGAGGGTGTATCCCTGGCGCTCGGTGGCCATGTTGATCACCTCGCCCATGCCCCGGCCGGCTTCGAGGTACCAGTCGCCGGACGGCTCGACGCCGGCACCCTGCCACAGCGACTTCTCCTTGCTGTGGGTTCCCGAATCATCGCCACGGGAGACAAAGGTCGCCTTTTCCGAAGCGATCTTTGTCAGGGCTTCGCCGACGCTCGCGCTGCCGAGAACCCCGGCCGGGTCGATCGTGGGGCCGATCAGAACGAAGTCGTTGTACATGACGTCCTTGCGGTTGACACCGAAGCCGCCTGCAACAAATGCGTCCTCTTTCTTGCGGGCATGGACCATGACCACATCGACGTCGCCGGCCTCGCCGAGCTTGATGGCCTTGCCGGTGCCGACGGCGATCACGTCGACCTTGCAGTCATTGGCCTTTTCAAAGGGGGGAATCAACTCGGCCAGAAGGCCGGAGTTTTCGGTGGAAGTGGTGGTGGCCAGACGCAGACGCTCGCCGGCGAAAGCGAACGAAGGAACCAGGGTTACAGCCAGCAGCAGCGATACGACAATACGGCACAGGTACATGTTCAGATTACTCCTTGAGAGAAATAAAAAAGCCCTCTCCTTATTGGAAAGGGCCCTCTCTGACAACCATGTACCCCACGTACACCGCCAGCGGAGGATCTCCTTTCCAAAAGGGAGGCCAGGCCGTTTCCAGCCGAACCCGTCGATCGTTCGCCCTGGGGATGCACCCGGTAGGCGAGACGATTCGGAGAACCATTATAAATGATATTGTGGCATAGCGCCTTCATTGCGGCGCACGCAGTTGATCTAGTTACTCCTTGCGGACGAAGGAAGCGAGGCGTCACCCAGCAGGGCGCCTTCAGCCATGAACGGTTTCACCCTGTCGCGCAGCGCGAAATACTCCTGCGGGGTGTTGATGTTGCGAAAGGAAAGCCCCTCGGGGTCGAGGTTGGCCAGGTTTTCACCGGCGACTTCGACCGCGCAGACGTCATCGAAAAAGAGGATAATCCTTTTTTTGCCCTTCTCCAAGACTTTTTTGATGGCCGGCAGGCAACTTTTACTGTAGAGGGCGTGCAGAGGCTCGAGTCCGTGGGGACTACGGGGGATCACCAGGTCCCCCCCATCGACACTGCAGAGATAGCG
>CALZIC010000196.1 GCA_945787285.1 uncultured Desulfuromonadales bacterium | reverse complement strand
GGTTTCATCGAGCAGGACAACGGCCCCGATGTATTCGTCCACTTCTCCGCGATTCAGGGGGAGGGGTTTAAATCCCTGGCCGAAGGAGAAAGGGTCACCTTCGACGTGATCGAGGGCCAAAAAGGTCCCCAGGCCGCCAATGTCAACAAAATCTGAGACAAGGCCACCATAAGCACCCCCTAAAAACTCCGCGCCCCGCGCGGAGTTTTTTCATTCCCGCCCGACAGTCTCCCCAGCCCCCCGTTTTACCACCATTTCCCCCTGAGTGCCGGCCGGCTTAGACCTTGACATCCTGCCCCGGGGTTGCTAACTTACGATGTTTGATACGCTGAGATAATTCTGCCCCCCCGAGAGCCAAGGTAGAGAGCAATGAAAGTCCTTGTATCCGACAAATTTTCCCCTGAAGGACTTAAAGTTTTCCAGGACGCCAAGGGAATCGACCTGGAATATCATCCCGGGATGTCCGAGGAGGAACTGCTGAGCGCAGTAGCCGATGGCCGACGCCCTGGTGGTTCGCGGAGGGACCCAGGTCAACCAGAAGGTCCTTCAGGCTGCAAAAAAGCTCAAGGTTGTCGGGCGCGCCGGGGTCGGTGTCGAAAACATGGACATGGCTGAAGCCAACGCCAAAGGGGTCGTCATCATGAACACCCCATACGGCAGCACCACCACCATGGCCGAATACACCATCGCCATGCTTCTCACCATGGCCCGGCAGATCCCCCTGGCCTGCGCCGCCACCAAGGCCGGCGCCTGGACCAGCAACCGTTTTCTCGGTATCGACGTCACCGGCCGCACCCTCGGTGTCATCGGCGCCGGCAAGATCGGCCGACTGGTCATCGAACGGGCTCTCGCCCTGAACATGAGGGTGGTTGTTTACGACCCCTACCTGGCTGAAGACGTGGTTCTGCAGATGGGAGCCGACTTCGCCGATTTTTTCGATGTTCTGGCCCAGTCCGACTTCCTGACCCTTCACGTCCCCCTGAACATGGAGACCGAAGAGATGCTCGGCGAGGAGGCCCTGGCCCGGATCAAGCCGGGCTGCCGCATCATCAATTGCGCCCTCGGCGGACTGGTCGATGAAAAGGCGCTGATCCGCGCACTGCAGGACGGCCGGGTGGCCGGCGCCGCCCTCGACGTCTTCTCCAAGGAACCGCCCGACCGGGACAACCCCCTGCTGGCCATGGACCAGGTTATCTGCACCCCTCACCTGCGAGCGGAAACCAGTGATGCCCAAGCCAACGTCACGGTCCAGACGGCCCACCAGGTGGTCGACTTCCTGCAGAAGGGAATCGTCGTCAACGCGCTGAACGTCCCCTCGATCAACGCCAACCTGCTTCGCACCCTGAAACCTTACCTGGAACTGGCCGAACGCCTCGGCCTGTTCCAGGCCCAGATCTTCGGCCGCGGACTGCAGACCGTGACCATCGAATATTCCGGCACGGTGACCGACTACCCCATCGAACACCTCACCATGGCCCTCCTCAAGGGGCTTCTCACGCCGATGATCGGCCCCCTGGTGAACTTCGTCAATGCCGCCCACCGCGCCAGGGAGCAGGGAATCCGGTTGGTCGAGGCCAAAAGCAGCACCGCTGAAGGCTTCTCCAACATGATTCGCCTGACCGTCAGCGGCGCCGATGGCGAGAGATCGGTATGCGGAGCGGTCTTCGGCCCCGGGGACTACCGGATCGTCCGGGTCGACGACTACCAGGTCGAGGCGATCCCCGACGGCCACATCCTGGTGCTGCACAACGACGACCGGCCAGGGGTTATCGGCTACCTCGGCCAACTCCTTTCAAACGGAGGGGTTAATATCGCCATGATGAACCTGTCGCGACGCAAGATCCAGGGCAGGGCCATCTCCCTCGTCAATGTCGACAGCAGGATTTCAGAGGAATTGATCGAAGAACTGCGCTCGAACGCCCACATCCTCTCGGCCGTACAGGTCAAGGTCTGACCCTGCGCGGCGTGGAAAAGAATCTTTCGTATTTATATTTAACTGACCCTGAGTCGATCCTAAAAGGACCGGATGAACTGATGATAGCCAGCAATGCTCTGCCGGTCAAGGCGGCAAAGATCGAATACCTGCAGCAGACGCTCCACGGCGTCTTTTCCCAGTGGGGGTTCCGCCCCATCATCCCCCCCTCCCTCGAGTTTCTGCAGACACTCGAAAGGGGCCTGGGAGAGGGCCTGCGCGAAAAGACCTTCCGCTTTGACGACCGTCAAAGCGGCAAACTGGTAGCCTTTCCTCCCGACATCACCCCCCAGGTGGCCCGCATCGTGGCCACCCGGATGAAGGAGATGCCCCTGCCGCTGCGCCTCTGTTACACCGAGCGGGTATTGCGCCACACCGAACAGCAGGTCGGCAAGGACCGTGAGATCTTCCAGGCCGGAGTCGAGATGATCGGCCTGGACAGCCCCGAGGCCGACGCCGAAATGATCGCCATGGCCGTCGAGAGCCTCAAGGCGGTGGGAGCCGAGGAGTTCACCATCGACATCGGCCAGGTCGAATTCTTCCGCGGCGTCATGGCCGACCTGCAGCTGCCGCCAGCGACCGCATCGGAAATCCAGAGCGCCATCGCCCGCAAGGACCGCACCAGCCTGGCCGCACTGCTCGAAGCCACCCCCCTCGACGATCGGTCCTGCGAGGAAATCATGGCCCTGCCCCGCCTCTTTGGCGGCCGCGAAGTTCTGGGCAAGGCGGAAAAAGCCGTCACCAACGACCGCTCCCGCCGGGCCCTCGACAACCTGGCGCAGGTGCTCGAAGTGCTCGAGGTCTACGGCGTGGAGGACCATGTCACCTTCGACCTCGGCGAACTGCGCGGCCTCGACTACCACACAGGCCTCACCTTCCAGGGATTCCTGACCGGCATGGGCCGAGCGGTCTGCCTCGGCGGGCGCTACGACAACCTGACCGCCCGCTACGGCTATCCGGCCCCCGCGACCGGTTTCGCCTTCAACCTGCTCAACCTGCTGTTCGCCCTCGACAAGGAACTCGACAAGAGCACCGAGCTGCACACCGATGTCCTTATCCTGCAGAGCGGAAACAGCAAGCAGGAAGCTCAGCAGATTGCCCTCAGCCTGCGCGCCGGCGGTTATTCGGCGGCCCGCGAAATCATTGCGCGCGGCCTCGAGGCCTCCATCGACTACGCCCACAAAATGAACTTCCGCTACATCATGGCCGTCGAGGAAAACCGCCAAAAAGTCCGGGTGATCAACCTGGCCGACGGCTCGCAGCAAACAATTGCATATCAGGCGATTTTCGCCGCAGATTTCAAACTATAATCTCAGCAGGAGACAATCCAATATGTCCAATGTAGTTATCGTGGGAGCCCAGTGGGGCGATGAAGGCAAGGGCAAGGTCGTTGACATTTACACCGAGTTCGCCAACGACGTCGTCCGCTACCAGGGTGGAAACAACGCCGGACACACCCTGGTGGTCGGCAACGAGAAGACCGTTCTCCACCTGATCCCCTCCGGGATTCTTCACGAAGGCAAACGCTGCATCATCGGCAACGGCGTGGTGCTCGACCCCAAGGTCTTTATCGAAGAGATCGAAGGGCTCAAGAAAAAGGGCTACCTCAAAGACGACAGCCAGCTGGTCGTCGACGGCAACGTCAACATCATCATGCCCTACCACAAGGCCATCGACATCGCCCGAGAGAGCAGCTCCAGCCAGCGCAAGATCGGCACCACAGGGCGCGGCATCGGCCCCACCTACGAGGACAAGGTCGGCCGCCGCGGCATCCGCTTCAACGACCTGATCCGGCCCGAGATGCTGGCTCGCAAGGTGAAAGAAGTTCTCCCCGAAAAGAACTTCTTCCTCGAGAAATTCCTCGGAGGCACCCCCCTCGACGAGGCGGCCATCATCGAGGAATACACCGCGTACGGCCAGAAGCTCGAAAAATACCTCGGCGCAGCCTCCAAGATTCTCAACAAAAGCATCGAGGAAGGGCACAACATCCTCTTCGAAGGCGCCCAGGGGGCCCTGCTCGACATCGACCACGGCACCTACCCCTACGTCACCTCCTCCTCGACCACGTCGGGCGGCGCCTGCACCGGCACCGGGGTCGGCCCCCGCTTCCTGCATGAGGTCATCGGCATCTCCAAGGCCTACGTAACCCGGGTAGGCGAAGGGCCCTTCCCCACCGAACTCCACGACGAAATGGGCGAGGCCCTGCGCAAGGCGGGCCAGGAGTTCGGCGCCACCACCGGCCGTCCCCGCCGCTGCGGCTGGTTCGATGCCGTCGCCCTGCGCGAGGCGGTGCGCACCAACGGCATGACCGGCCTGGCCATCACCAAGATGGACGTGCTCAACGACCTCGAAACGATCAAGATCTGCACCGCCTATTCCTACCGCGGTGAACTCCTCGAGGACTTCCCCCAGGACTTCGAGATCCTCAAGGAATGCAAGCCGGTCTACGAGGAGCTCGAAGGCTGGCAAACCGACATCGCAGGCGCCACCAGCTTCGAGACCCTGCCGGTGAAGGCCCAGGAGTACCTGAAGAAGCTCGAGGCAGTCACCGGCTGCCCCGCGGTGCTGATCTCCATCGGCCCCCGCCGGGATGAGACGATCCAGGTAAAAAACCCATTTGTTTAACAGCTTAGGTCGCTGACCAACAACCGCCAAAAAAGCAAAAAAGAGGTTGACTAAAAGACGGTTGTGAGCCGGTAGCTCAGTTGGTAGAGCATCTGACTTTTAATCAGATGGTCGTGGGTTCGATCCCCCCCCGGCTCACCACTTTAAAAAACGTAACTGCAGGGTCATTTCCTGCTAGGTACTTGAGCTCCTTAAGTCCCTATCGTCTAGCCTGGCCCAGGACACCGCCCTTTCACGGCGGCGACGGGGGTTCGAATCCCCCTGGGGACGCCAAAATGAAAAACCTCTCTGCACCGGCAGGGGGGTTTTTTTCATTCCTACCTTGGAATTCGAAGCGAAGCGAGCGCTGACTTGATGTCAGAAAAGCGGCCAGGGATGGCCGCGTCAGCGAGCGGAGGGGAGCCGACGCAGGAGCCCGCGTGATGCGGGTGACGAAGGGGGCGAATCCCCCTGGGGACGCCAAATGTTTTCAGCCCCGCTGCCCCGAGGTAGCGGGGCTGTTTTCATCTGACAGCACAGCCCACAGCAACGCCCCGAAATAAATGTTTATTTTAATCGTTTCAGGGGTTGACGAACGGCGCAAAATCGAATATAAACTGTTCTCCGTTGGCAACAACGACTTTGTGAGCCGGTAGCTCAGTTGGTAGAGCATCTGACTTTTAATCCGACTTTGTGAGCCGGTAGCTCAGTTGGTAGAGCATCTGACTTTTAATCAGATGGTCGTGGGTTCGATCCCCCCCCGGCTCACCACTTTAAAAAACGTAGCTTTGCAGGTTCATTTCCTGCTAGGTACTTAGTTCCTTAAGTCCCTATCGTCTAGCCTGGTCCAGGACACCGCCCTTTCACGGCGGCGACGGGGGTTCGAATCCCCCTGGGGATACCAAAAAGAGAAAGCCCTTCCGACTTATCGGTGAGGGCTTTTTTCTTTTTGCCAACATACGAGATTCGAAGCAGAGCGAGCGCTGACTTAATGTCAGAAAAGCGGCCAGGGATGGCCGCGTCAGCGAGCGGAGGGGAGCCTAAGCAGGAGCCCGCGTGATGCGGGTGACGAAGTGGGCGAATCCCCCTGGGGATACCAAATGAACGCAGCCCCACTACCGCAAGGTGGTGGGGCTGTTTTCGTTTGTAAAATGTGCTAACCTTGCCAAACCGTTTGCCTTACGCCATCGATCAGGAGCCCCCATGAGCAGCAAAGAAACCATAGTCGAAATCTTCTCCGACGGAGCCTGCTCCGGCAATCCCGGCCCCGGCGGCTGGGGGACGCTGATGCGTTTCGGCGACAAGGAAAAGGAACTCTCCGGCTACGCCCCGGAAACAACCAACAACCGCATGGAGCTGACCGGCGCCATCGAAGGACTGGCCGCCCTCAAGCGCCCCTGCAAAGTGAGCCTGACCACCGATTCGGAATATGTCAAAAAGGGAATCACCGAATGGATCCATGGCTGGATCAAGCGGGGCTGGAAAAACTCACAGCGAAAGGACGTGGCCAACCGCGACCTGTGGGAGCGACTCTGGGAACTGGCCAACACCCACCAGGTCGAGTGGCACTGGGTACGGGGCCATGCCGGCCATGCCGAAAACGAACGCTGCGACGAACTGGCCCGGGAGGCCATCGTGAAGGGGCGGTCCTGAACAGGTAAAACACACATGAAATATCACGCATGAGTGGACTTCCCATTACATTCTGATAAAATTGCAGACTGCGAACCTGCCGGACCAATCCTAACGGACCAACATTTTTTGCGACAAACCAGGGAGGGCTTCCCGGCGACAACCGGACCTGACCGGCTTGTCCCGATTGAAATGCGAGCCGTACATGCCCGTTGCTGCTGCGAACCTGAATACCGCCCCCCCCGGAGGAGAGTCTCTTCCGACCTTCGAGGCCCTGCTGTCGCTTGGCCTCTATACCGCCATCGCCGTCGCCCTGATCACCCTGCTGCTCACCCTGGCCTGGTTCCTCGGCCATAAAACCCGCAGTGCCCTGAAAGACGAACCGTACGAGTCGGGGGTCACTCCGACCGGCTCCGCCCGCCTGGGAGAACCGGTCCCCTTTTACCTGGTGGCGATCTTCTTCATCGTCTTTGACGTCGAAATGATTTTCCTCGTCTCCTGGGCCGTAGCCTACGATCTGCTCGGCTGGGCCGGTTTCGCCCAGATCACCTTCTTTATCGTTATTCTCTTTCTCGGTCTGGTCTACCTGTGGAAAATGGGCGGGCTCGATTGGGGACCGAGCGCCATGCGCCGCCACCAGCAAGGAAGGGCGCAATGAGCGAAGAGATTCCGCAGAACATCATTCTCACCACCCTCGATGACGCCATCAACTGGGGGCGAAAGAACAGCATGTGGCCGATGTTTTTCGGCCTGTCCTGCTGCTTTGTCGAAATGATGACCAGCATGACGCCGCGCTTCGACCTCGCCCGATTCGGCGCCGAGGTGCTTCGCGGCACCCCCCGCGAAGCGGACCTGATGGTGGTCTCCGGCACCCCTTTCAAAAAAATGGGGCCGACCATCCTGCGCCTCTACGAGCAGATGCCCAACCCCAAGTGGGTCATGGCCATGGGCAGCTGCGCCAACTCCGGCGGCATGTACGATGTCTACAGCGTCATTCAGGGGGTCAACCAGTTGATCCCGGTCGATGTCTATGTGCCCGGCTGCCCGCCCCGCCCCGAGGCCTTTCTGCACGGCCTGATGCTGCTGCAGGAAAAAATCGCTCGGGAGGAACAGCCGGCCCGCAAAGTATTCGGCTTAAAAGGCGGCAGCGAAGGGACCACGGTTCCGGTGCTGGTCGACGGGGTCAGCAAGAGCCGCGACCCGCGCGGACCGGGTTACGGAAACAGCCCAGTTCGCGGCACTTCGCAAAAGCACCCCGACTATCGCTGGAGCCGCAACGCAGAGATCTGGACCCCGCCGCAGCCGAAGGTCGAGTTCCCCTCCTCAACGTCCGATTTGCGCAGCGCCCTGGCCAGCCGCTTCGGAGATGCGGTTCGCGAGGAGCCGACAGGGGCCGACATGCCGACCCTGGTGACATCCCCCGAACAGGCCCCGCAGCTGCTGCAATTTTTGAAGCAGGAAGCGCCCAGCCGCTACCGCCGTCTCGAAGACATCACCGCGATCGACGAGAGCGCCCGCCGAAAGCGCCCCGACCACGACCTGACCCTGGTCTACCACCTGCTCAACTTCGACGACCCCGGCTACCTGCGCGTCAAGGTCCCGCTGAAAGGCGAGACACCCGAAGCGCCGAGCATCACCGAGCTCTGGCCGTCGGCCAACTGGTACGAGCGGGAAGTCTACGACATGTTCGGTATCGGCTTTGCCGGCCACCCCGACCTGCGCCGCCTCCTCATGCCCGAGTCCTGGCCGGGGCACCCGCTGCGCAAGGATCAGCCGTTTCGCGCCACCGAGATGCCCCCCTACACCGCCGAAACCGCCGCCACCATGATCCCCCGCGATGGCAGCACCTATTTCAAGGGGCAGCCTCTGCCGCAGGGCGAGGAATCGATGATCCTCAATCTCGGGCCGCACCACCCAGGCACCCACGGGGTGCTGCGGCTGATCCTCAAGCTCGACGGCGAGGAGATTGACGATATCGACGCCGACATCGGCTACCACCACCGCGGCGCCGAAAAGATGGGCGAGCGCCAGCACTGGAACCAGTTCATCCCCTACACCGACCGCATCGACTACCTCTCGGGCATTCAGAACAACCTGGCCTACCTGCACCCGGTCGAGACCCTGCTCGGGGTCGAGGTGCCGGAGCGGGCCGAGGTCATCCGGGTGATGCTCTGCGAGCTCTTCCGCATGGCCAACCACCTGGTCTGGCTCGGCACCTTCGCCCACGACGTCGGCGCCATGACCCCGGTCTTCTACGCCTTCGAGTCGCGGGAGAAGATCTTCGATATCGTCGAGATGATTACCGGCGGCCGCATGCACCCGTCGTGGCTGCGCATCGGCGGCGTCCCCCTCGATCTGCCCGAAGGGTGGAAGGGGGTCGTCGATACCTTCACCAAAGATTTCGCCAAGCGCATCGAGGAGTTCAACACCCTGCTCACCGACGGCCCCATCTTCAGGGCCCGCACCGAGGGGGTCGGACCCATCGACCGCGACACCGCCATCGACTGGGGGATGAGCGGCCCCAATCTGCGCGCCACCGGCATGGCCTGGGACATGCGCAAGGCGATGCCCTACTCGGGCTACGACCGGTTCGACTTCGAGGTCGCCACAGCCGAAGGGGGCGATTCCTTCGCCCGCTACCTGGTGCGTCTCGAGGAGCTGCGCCAGAGCCTCAAGATCGTCCGCCAGGCGGCCGAGACGATGCCCGGCGGGCGCTGGATCAACGACGACTACCGCTTCGTCTACCCCAAGCGCGAAGACGGGCTCAACGATATCGAGAGTCTGATCCACCACTTCGTCAATGTCACCCGCGGCACCACCCCGCCGGTGGGAGAGTGCTACCGGGCCATCGAGTCGAGCAAGGGCGAATGCGGTTTCTACGCCGTCTCCGATGGGGGGAGCGTCCCCTACCGGATGCGCATCCGCACCCCGTCGTTTGCCCACATGCAGGCCTTGCCGATGATGAGTCGGGGCTGGCTGTTGGCGGACCTGATCACTATATTGGGATCGATCGACTTCGTGCTGGCGGACCTGGATCGGTGAGGTTGTTGGAGAATCGGTAACCCCAAACCGGCCTCTCGCCCGTTCGCTGCACTCACTCAAGTACGCAGAGAACACTGAGAAAAGAAAATAAACATCCCAGAACTCGGTTTTCCTCTGCGGTCTCCGCGGGCTCTAGCGACTGAAAGGAGCGGGCGAGAGGATGCCTTAGAAAAAGCGTTTATTATGAGTCAACTGCTCAACATCGAAACGATCGACGACTTCAAGGCCAAGGCCGCCGCCCTCCCCCACCCGCGGGAGATGGTGGTTGACGTACTGCGCGCCATCCAAAACAGCCACGGCTGGGTGCCGGACGACGGGGTCGAACTGGCGGCGGAAATCCTCGGCATCCCCCCCATCGAGGTGGAGGAGGTGGCGACCTTTTACGACAAGATCTACCGCAGCCCGGTCGGCCAAAAGGTCATCCATGTCTGCGACTCGATCTGCTGCTGGGTTCGCGGCAGCGAGGAGATCTACCTTTACCTGCAGCAGAAGCTCGGCATCGCACCCGGCGAAACGACCGCCGACGGCGCCTTCACCCTGCTGCCGACCTGCTGCCTCGGCGCCTGCGACCAAGCGCCTGCGATGATGATCGGCTTTACCAC
This sequence comes from uncultured Desulfuromonadales bacterium, assembly GCA_945787285.1. Lineage (GTDB taxonomy): Bacteria > Desulfobacterota > Desulfuromonadia > Desulfuromonadales > Trichloromonadaceae > CALZIC01. Next base: position 1,041 of record CALZIC010000196.1, on the reverse strand, counting down.
GTTCGGCAACCTGACCCCGCAGCGAATCGACGAGATATTGGAGCAGGAACGACTGTAGTTTTTATCACCACAGAGGCACAGAGACACTGAGAAAACCGAAGGATTGCCTAATGGCCCGCTCTCTGTGGATCCGTGGTTATTCCAGCTTTTACAATTTGGAAATAATTAACAGCGTGCACCTATGAATAACTACCCGCAACTCTTATTCAAAAACCGCCACCTGGGCGAAACGGTCTTTCTCGACGGCTACCGCGCCAGCGGCGGTTACCAGGGGCTGGAGAAAGCCCTTAAGGAGATGAGTCCGGCCGAGGTGCGGGAGACGGTCAAGGCCTCGGGGCTGCGCGGCCGCGGCGGAGCGGGCTTTCCCACCGGCGTCAAGTGGTCATTCTTCCCCTCGGACCAGGCCGGTGAAAAGTACCTGGTGTGCAACTGCGACGAAATGGAACCGGGAACCTACAAGGACCGGGTCTTTCTCGAAACCGATCCCCACCAGCTGGTCGAGGGGATGGCCATCGCCGCCTTCGCCATGCAGATTCCGGTCGGCTACGTCTTTATCCGCTACGCCTACGCCCGCGCCGAAGCCAACTTGAGGCGGGCCATCGCCGAGGCGCGCCAGGCGGGCTATCTCGGCAGCAACATCCTCGGCAGCGGTTTTGACTTCGAACTGCATGTGCACGGCAGCGCCGGGCGCTATATCTGCGGCGAAGAGACTGCCCTGCTGAACGGACTTGAGGGCAAACGCCCCAATCCCCGCGCCAAGCCGCCCTTTCCAGCGGTGCGGGGTTTGTTCGACAAGCCGACCACGGTCAACAACGTCGAGACCCTGGCCAGCGTCCCGCACATCATCACCGGCGGGGCCGACTGGTTCAATGGGCTGGCGATCAATGAGGAAGGGGCCGGGACCAAGCTGTTCGGCCTCTCCGGGCATCTTGAAAAGACCCCGTGCCTGGAGCTGCCCATCGGGGTCAGCCTGCGCGAGGTGGTCGAGGAGCACGGCGGCGGGGTCTGGAAGGGACGGCGCTTCAAGGCCTGCCTCCCCGG
>CALZIC010000195.1 GCA_945787285.1 uncultured Desulfuromonadales bacterium | reverse complement strand
GCATTGCCGACCGGCCGGCGCACCCTGTCGCCGGTTCGATAGTAGATTTCATTTTTTCCGGGCGGCACGACAAAAGCCGCCGCGGTCTTCTCTGGGTCCTGCCAGTAGCCGAGACTCCACTGCGGGCCGGTCATCAGGAGTTCGCCGGTTTCACCCGGCTGGACCTCCGCCAGGTTCTCGTCGGCCACCAGCACCGACATGCCCGGGTAGGGCTCACCGATGGGCACCAGGCCGTTTTCGCATTCGGCCGGAGACGTGCGGGGGCCCCAGCGGTAAAGGGTGCAGGCAATGGTCCGCTCGGTCGGACCGTACAGATTTTCAATGACAGACTGCGGCACCGCCTCGCTCCAGGCCGAGATCAGGGTCTCAGGCAGAGCTTCTCCGCAAAACAGGCTGAGACGAAGGGTGGGAAAATGGTCGGGCTTGAGCATCCCCATGGTCTTCATGAAAATGCCGGTCGAAGGGACGGAGAACCAGATGGTGATGTTCGAATCCTGAATGTAGCGGTGGGGCATGATGACCTGCTTTTTCGATGGGCAGCAGACGCAGGCCCCCCGCTCCCAGGCGACGAACATGTCGAAAACAGACAGGTCGAAAGTCATGTCGAACATCTGGGAAAACCGGTCGTTCTCGTTGACCAGGTAGCGATCGACCATGATATCGATAAAGGAGAGGACATTGCGGTGGGAAACCATGACCCCCTTGGGAATACCGGTACTGCCGGAGGTGAACAGCACATAGGCAGGCGACTCCGGCGCGACCTCGACAGGTCGCCACTGTTCGGCCGGCTCCAGGTCTTCGCCCCCGAGGAACCGGTGCTGCGGGAACTGCCGCTGCAACGCGTCCAGCCGTGAGCGCTCCGGCAGAACAATGGTGAGCGACTCCGCGTTCCCCTCGAGAACCGATTCGAGCTGCTTTTCCGATTCGGCATCGACAATCACTCTGCGGCAACCGGCCCGCTGCAGCATGAGACGCGTCCGCTCCGGGGGGAAAGTCGCGTTCAAGGGCACGTACCCGTGGCCGCTGAGAAGGGCTGCCAGAATACCGGTAAAAGCCGTTTCGGAGCGGTAAGCGAAAACAGCCGTCAGGCTCGACTGGGGGCTGGGAGCGCGTTTCTGCAGAGTGGCCGCGAGAGATGCCGCCTTTTCATATAACTGGCGGTAGGTGAGAAGATTTCCCTGAACCTGAAGTGCGGGGCGTTGCGGAAAAGAGGTAGAGGATCGGACAAATCCCGAACCGAGGGTGCGAGTCTCCTTGATCATTGCACAATTTCCTCCTCAGATGATCTATCACAACGGCATCGGCAGCAAGAAACCTTGAGCCCCAAGGCGCTTTTCCGGGCAGGGAAAAAGCGGCCTGAAATGTCTGCCCGCAGGGCATATGAACACTCTAATACACCTTTTCTCATTGTCAAATCGGTAAGCCTCCAACACCTCGGCGGGGGCCGCCCCCCCTCAACCGTGCGCCCTCCTGAAGCCGGAGACAAAAACACCTTCGGCGCTCTGAAACCGCTCACCGCCCTTGACCCTGAGCCAGATTCTGTGTAGATATAAATAACTCAAACAATTAGAAATCTCCTGCGTGCGGGACCTGGAGGCAGACTCGGCCCGCCAGGTTACACACAGTCTGCACTTCACCTTGCTTACGCCTGGAATCCACCATGCCGCCCCTTCTCGATGTGCGCAACCTGATGACCTACTTCTTCCCGTCCAGCGGCCTGGTCAAGGCGGTCCGCGGCGTCGACTTCACTATCGCCGAGGGGGAGACCCTGGCGATGGTCGGCGAATCGGGGTGCGGCAAATCGATGACCGCCCTTTCGCTGCTGAGACTGGTCCCCGAGCCGGGGCGAATTGTCGAGGGCCAGATCTTCTTCGGCGGCGACGACCTTCTGCATATCCCCGATGAAGAGATGCGGCGAATCCGCGGCAACCAGATCGCGATGATTTTTCAGGAGCCGATGACCTCCCTCAACCCGGTGCTGCGCATCGGCGACCAGATCGCCGAAGTGCTGCGCCTGCACAAGGGTCTGTCTCCGCGAGAGGCCCTTGCTGCCGCGGCCGACCTGCTGCACCAGGTCGGCATACCTTCGCCGGAACAGCGTGTTCGCGAATACCCCCACCAGCTCTCCGGAGGCATGCGCCAGCGGGTGATGATCGCCATGGCGCTGGCCTGCGACCCCCGCCTGCTGATCGCCGATGAACCGACCACCGCCCTCGACGTGACCATTCAGGCCCAGATCATGGACCTGCTGAGCAAACTCAAGGAGGAAAGGGGCATGGCCACCCTGCTGATCACCCACGATCTCGGGGTGGTGGCTGAAAACGCCGACAAGGTCGCCATCATGTACAACGGCCTGATCATGGAATACGCCCCGGTCGAACAGATTTTCGCCGACCCCCGGCACCCGTACACCCAGGGCCTGCAGGGATGCATCCCGCGCCTGGGAGAAAAACGCAGCCGACTGACAACCATTCCCGGCCCGCCCCCCGGCAGCCTCAGCGAACTCTCTTTTCTCGACCACTGCCCCGAGCCCTACGCCCTGCGCGGAAACAAGCTGCCGCCGCTCAGGCAGATCGCCCAGGGACACCTTGTGCGCTGCTGGAAGGACTAACGACATGGCTCCCCTGCTCGAAGTACGCAACCTTGCCAAATCGTTTACCGTGGCCCCCGGCATGCTTGGCGGAAAAGAACGTCGCCTGCAGGCGGTGGACGACGTTTCCTTTACCGTGGAGGAGGGCGAAACCCTGGGGCTGGTCGGTGAGTCAGGGTGCGGCAAATCGACGACCGGCAGGCTGATTTTACGCCTGATCGAGGCAGATCACGGCGATGTGCTCTTTCGCGGCCAGGAACTGCTACACTTGAACAACCGGCAAATGCGTCCTCTGCGCCGAGGAATGCAGATGATCTTTCAGGATCCTTATGCGTCTCTTAATCCCCGCATGCGCATCGGGGAAATCGTCGGCGAACCGCTGAAGATTCACGGCATCGCCAAGGGCGCCGCACTTAAAGACGAGGTCGTGCGCCTGCTGGCCACGGTCGGGCTCACCGCGGAGCATTACCACCGCTACCCCCACGAGTTTTCAGGCGGCCAGCGTCAGCGGGTCGGCATCGCCCGTGCCCTGGCGGTACGCCCCAGCCTGATCATCGCCGACGAGCCGGTTTCGGCTCTCGACCTGTCGATCCAGGCCCAGGTTGTCAACCTGATGCAGGACATCCAGAAAGAGTTCGGACTGACCTACGTCTTCATCGCCCACGACCTTTCGGTCATCGAGCACATCAGCGACCGGGTGGCGGTCATGTATCTCGGCCGCATCGTCGAACTGGCCTCCTCCGAATCGCTCTACCGCGCGCCGCGCCACCCCTACAGCGAAGCGCTCCTCAACGCCGTCCCGATCCCCGACCCATCGCGCAAAAGCGGCAGAGTGCCCCTCAAGGGAGAGGTCCCCTCCCCTATCAACCCGCCCTCGGGATGTCATTTCCACCCCCGCTGCCCCTACGCCAGGGAGATCTGCGGAAAGGAGCGCCCCCCCCTCGAAGACCAAGGGGGCGGGCATCTCGCAGCGTGCCATTTCAGTGAAGAGGTTGGGAAGTTTCGGACTTTCTGACCGAGAGCACCCGTCCCTCCAAAGACCTGAATTCACCCCCCGGAGCAAAACAGATTTTAAAGCACAGAACCTCAATCTGCCCTCCGTCCTCTGTCCTCTGTCCTCTGACTTCCAGGTGTGCATATTTTGACATTAGGTGTTCATGATTTTGACAGATCCAGTCAGCGGTTCCGCCGCCGCGCCCGGAAGACCGCCATACAAGGCCGAAAACGAAGCGGAATCCGGTCTTTGCCATTGACAACATCGTGCCAGCTCTGACACAATTCGAAGATTGCGATACAATCGACCACCCCCTTTCCCGGAGCAGATATGGGTCCCATTAAAACCGTCGAAGAACGCTGCCGCAAATGCTACTCCTGTGTCCGCAATTGCCCCGTCAAGGCGATCAAGGTCAAGGAAAACTGGGCGGAGGTGATCCATGAACGCTGCATCGGCTGCGGCAAGTGCGTCAAAGTCTGCTCTCAGCAGGCAAAAGTGATCACCGGCTGCATCGAGGAGGTTCAATCCCAGCTCGACAGCACGGAACCGGTCGTTGCGGTGCTCGGTTGCTCCTTTCCGGCATTTTTTAACGATGTGCGCCCCGGACAACTCGTCACCGGCCTGAAGCGCCTCGGCTTCTGCGAAATCCACGAAGGCGCCAGCGGGGTGGAAATGCTGGTCGATGAATATCACAAATGCTGGTCGATGAATATCACAAACCAATCGACAGGCCCCAGGATGCGCCCCTGGTCACGACCCACTGCCCGACCATCGTCGACCTGATCGAGCGCCACTATCCGCAGCTGCTGCGCAACCTGATGAAAGTCGTCTCGCCGATGGTCGCGATCGGCCGCTTTATCAAAGCGCACCGAGGACAGAACACCCGGGTCATTTACCTCAGCTCGTGCATCGCGGGAAAATTCGAGATCGAAGCCGAACCGGTGGCCGGGGCGGTTGATGCCGTCCTTACCTACCGCGAACTGACCCAGATGTTCCGCGAACGCTCCATTGACCTGTCGCGCCTTCCCGACTCCACCTTCGACGGAATGCAGCCTGACCGAGGCCGCCTCTTTCCGACCTCAGGCGGGCCGTTCCAGTCGCTCGGCCTGATAAACGACTTTTTCAACTCCGACTTTATTTCGACCGAAGGCGAAGAAAACGCGCTGGAAATCATTCGCGATTTGGCGGCAGGGCGCATCAACCCCCGGGTGGTCGACATCCGTTTCTGCAACGGGGGATGCATCGGCGGCCCCGGCAAGAACAATCGCCTCACGACCTTTTCCAAGCGCAACCTGATCCACCAGTACTACAATAATCGGCAAACCCCCTACGCGACCGCGCCCCACTACCAGAACCTCCATCACATGCCCGACCTCAATCGGCATTTCACCAACAAGCACAAGCGCCTCGAACCTCCAAGCGGGCAGAGCATCCGGCAGATCCTTCAAGCCACCAACAAGTTCGTCGAACGGGATGAGCTCGACTGCGGCGCCTGCGGATACGACACCTGCCGGGAGCATGCCGTGGCCGTTTACCAGGGGCTCGCCGAGGGGGAGATGTGCCTCCCCTACTCCCTCAAGCGCCTGGAGGAAGACCGCTTCAACCTGGCCCAGAAATATGAGTTGGCTCAGCGCGCCCTCGACCAGGAATTCGGCGAAACGGCCATCATCGGCCAGGATGCCCGCACCCTGGAAGTCCTCAACCTGATCGGCCAGGTCGGCCCGACCCCGACCACGGTTCTGATCCGCGGAGAAAGCGGCACCGGCAAGGAGCTGACCGCCCGCGCCATTCACCAGAAAAGCCACCGAGCCGATAAGCCGCTGGTCACCGTCAACTGCACCACACTCACCGACAGCCTTCTTGAAAGCGAACTCTTCGGCCATAAAAAAGGCTCCTTCACCGGAGCCATTGCTGAGAAAAAAGGGCTTTTCGAGGCCGCCAGCGGCGGTACCATCTTTCTCGACGAAATCGGTGACATCACCCCCAAACTGCAGGCCGAACTGCTGCGGGTGCTGGACAATGGCGAAATCAAGCCGGTCGGCGGGAATACGCCGATCAAGGTCGATGTCCGCCTGATCGCCGCGACCAACAAGAACCTCGAGGAAGGCGTCAGGGACGGATGGTTCCGTGAAGACCTCTTCTACAGGCTCAACGTCTTCACCATCACCATGCCTCCCCTGCGAAGTCGTCTCGATTCGCTTGAAGACCTGGTCAACCTCTTTCTCAGCCGGGCAAGAAAGCGCCTCAACAAGTCAATCATCGGCATCGATGACCGCGCGATACAGTCCATGCTTCAGTACCACTGGCCAGGCAACATCCGGGAGCTGCAGAACATTATTGAAAGAGCCGCGGTTCTCACCCAGGACAGCATCATTCGCCTGGAAAACCTGCCGGTCATTTTCGGCGAGTTGATCCTGCAGAAAGGCGACGACAGTGGAGAGACACCGGAGTTGACTTTCCGCTCCCAGAGGGACAAACACCTCAACCAGGTCGAAAAAAGCCTCATCAAACGCTACCTGAAGGAAACCGGCGGCAATGTCTCTTCGGCCGCCCGAAAAGCCAAAATCCCCAGGCGCACTTTCTACCGCCTCCTTACGCGTTATGACATCAAGGGATCTGAATTTCGCGTCAAGCCGGGTTCCGGCCAGGACAAGTGAGCCCCCGGCGGCACACAATCCGCGGACAGGCGTGCCACTCAAGACACACCAACAAACGCCCGTGAAATGTGCGCCTGCGGATTAAAATGGCTGGCCGTCAAAAAAAATGCGCCACCTGTGGCACACGCAAAAAAGCGGCGACACCCCCCTTCGCCGCTGAACGCCTTTAAAGAGCACGCTTTCCACAAAAATCGCATCACCCACAAACTGGGCACATGACTTGCATTAACAGAAGTCATTGCCGGGGAAAATTGCAGATCCTTTCTTTTACATAAGAAAAACTGCCCACCCCTTTGCGCCGCACCGGGACCTCTCTCCCCCGGGCGGCGCTTTTTTTATGTCGCCAAAGAGACCATCTTTCGCTATTATTAACATTTAGTATTTCTTATAATCTCCGGCACCTTTGACTACCGGTGTCATTCAATATATGCGAGACGCCATGGGGAAACGCACCACCAGCAAATTGGGGGTAACAACCCTCGAAGACATCAGCACGCTCATCCTGCAGTCACACGACCTTGACGAGACTTTAAGCAATATCGTCAGCCTGGTCGCCAAACGGATGGGAACCGAGGTCTGTACGATCTACCTCCTCGAAGATGACCAGCAGGTCCTGCGTCTGCGCGCCAGCAAGGGTCTCTCCAAAAAGGCGGTCGGCAAGGTCACCCTGAAGATCGGCGAGGGTCTTATCGGTCTTGCAGCCGAGAACCGCCAGGTGGTCGCGATTCAGGAACCGGAGAGCCATCCCCGCTTTCGCTACTTCAAGGAGACCGGCGAAGAACGCTTTCACTCCTTCCTGGGCATCCCTCTTTTCGACCGCCAGACCCCGATCGGCGTCATCGCCATCCAGACCAAGGAACCCCGCCAGTTCACCACGGAGGAGACGAGCGCCCTCTCTACCATCGCCTTTCAGATTTCGTCCATCGTCATCAATGCGCGCCTTCTCGACTTTGTCAGACAAAAAGAAGAGGAGCAGCTCCAGTTTGCCCGGCAACTGGAGCAAGCAAGCGCCTCCCCCCGCGATGAGAGGCACCCCCCCGCTGAAGAGCCTAACGGCATCGCCCTGCGCGGGACCGTGGCCTATCCGGGCCTTGCCTCGGGGCCCGCCCACATCCTCGATGACAGCCTCGGGGTAACCGAAACCATCGACGAAGGACCGATCCAGACCAAGGAACACCTTAAAAAATTCGAGCAGACCCTGGAAAAAACCCGCATTCAAACCCTTTTCCTTGAAAAGCGGGTCGCCGAGCGCCTTTCTCAGGATGACGCGGCCATTTTCCACAGTCATTTGATGATTCTCGAAGACCGCAGCTTTCTGGAAAAAGTCCGTGAAGAAATCCGCCACAAACATTCGGTGACCTACGCCATCAAGCATGTGGTCAACGATTACATCGAAGCCTTCGAGCGGATGGAGGACCCCTACCTGAAAGAGCGTGCGGCCGACATCAAGGACATCGGCCGCCGCCTGCTGGCCAACCTTTCGGGAAACAGCCAGAACACCCTGCAGCTCAAACATCCGGGAATCCTCATCGCCCGTGAAATACTCCCCTCCGATATGGCGGCTCTCGACCACGACCAGCTCAGGGGCATCGTTACCGAAGCGGGAGGACGCAACTCCCACGCGGTGATCATGGCCAAATCCCTCGGCATTCCGGCCCTGGTCGGGGTCAAGGGGGTGGTCAAACTTTCGGCGCCGGCAAAGAAGGTGATCCTCGATGCCAACTCGGGATGCTTTTATGTCGACCCGCTGCCGCACGTCGTCGAGGAGTACCGCCGCCTCGAGGAGGATGCCGGCAGGGAGCTTCACCGCCTCGAAGAGGTACGCGACCTCCCCGCCGTCACCCGGGACGCAGGGGAGTCGGTCTGTACCGCACCGAGTTTCCCTACATGACCCGCAGCGACTTTCCCGACCGCCAGGACCAGTACCAGCTCTACAGCAAGGTCATCGAGCGATTTCCCGACTACCCGGTCACCATACGCACACTCGATATCGGCGGCGACAAGGCCCTCCCCTACTTCAACCCGCCCAAGGAGGAAAATCCCTTTATGGGCTGGCGATCGGTGCGGGTCTCCCTCGACAACCGCGACATTTTCAAAACCCAGATCGAGTCGATACTGATGGCCGGGATCCACGGCAAGGTCAAGCTGCTCTTCCCGATGATCTCAGGCATGGAGGAGGTCTATGCCTGCAAAGAGATCATTGCCGAGGCCAAGGCCGACCTGCAGCAGGAAGGCATCCCCTTTGCCGAAGACGTTCCCGTCGGGGTGATGATCGAGGTGCCCGCTGCCGTTCAGATGGTTTCCCAGCTGGCCCGTGAAGTCGATTTCTTCGCCCTCGGCACCAACGACCTGATCCAGTACATGCTCGCCGCAGACCGCAACAACCCGCTGGTCAACAAATACTACGACCCCCTGCACCCGGCGATACTCCAGGTCCTCAACCAAGTCGCCAGAACGGCCAGGGAGCAGGGGAAAGGTCTTTGTCTGTGCGGGGAGATGGCCTCCGACCCGATGAACTTTCTGGCCCTGGTCGGCATGGGCATCTATGAGTTTTCCATGCCCGGCCCTTTTATCCCGCGCATCAAGGCCTTTCTGCGCGACATCACCATCGAAAAGGCGCAAAAGGCGGCCACCGAAATCCTCGGCATGACTGAAAGCGCGGCCATCCGCTCCCACCTGGTCAGCGCCCTCAAGGACATCGAACTGATACACTAACCTTCGCCAGCCCTGCGCCTGCTGCCCCCCCTATAAACCAAAACCACCCCGCATAATCCGGGGTGGTTTTGGTTTATGTTCCACTTGCGACCTGTCCGGTTAATCCCCATTTCTCAATCCTGGCCCTTTTTTCCCCAGTCGGCGTTGGGCCTTCCTGGCTTAAGCCTGGTCAGGCCTTCGTCGGTGCGCAAAAATGCCTCAGAATTAATCGATGCGAATAACCACACAGGCCACTTGCGTCTCAGCAGCAATGTCACAACTGGCACAATCCGACTCGGTATACGCTCCCTTCCGACGCGAAGTGTTCCAGTTCGGACCACTCGGATGGACCCTCCAGGCGCAACCAGCCCCATCCCCCATCGTCATAACCTACCGTTTTAAATAAAGTAAAATTTAAAACCCGGATTAGGCACCAGAATGGCAACACCCTTGCAACACTGTAAACGCAATTAAGATGTGCCATGAAGGCACAACAGAATCAGCTGGCAAGAAAGGATTGAGAAAATGGCGAGAACCAGTGCAAACCCGAAAAAATTTGTTGTTTCCTGTCGAGTAACCCCCAAAGAGATGGAAATGCTTCAGGACAAGGCCGAGGAGTGCGGCCTGAGCATCACCATGCTGCTGCGCGAATGCCTTAACCTCATGGACCTTGCCGGTCAGCAGAATACCCAACTCAGAGCCTGACCTCAGCCCCTTTACAACAGGGTGACGCACCGGCCACCGGCGGGCGGGAAATGTCCTGCCTGCTGAAGCCAGCCCTTCAGCGTTCACCATCCCCCCCCCTTGCGACGAGCGGCCTGGCATTCAGCAAACCGTAAAGAATAGCCGTTACTCCGGGGTTGTTGCGGTGATTGAAGCGGAATACGATTTCCTCTGTCAACCGCTGAGAATCAGCCACGGAGCGGCACCTCGTGAGTCTGCAGGACCGGAAGGCAAGTCCGGCGAAAAGCTCCACCTCACGGCGCCAGCGCAATGCCTGTGACCCTGGCCCATCCTCGACAAGATATACATGACAGGCGGTTTCAAACATCGGGGCAGGAAGCTTCCTCTTATCGGAAAAATGCCATCGATAGCCCACTGAATCCGCCCTGGCAGGCAAAAGAATCGCCTCTTCGACCGGCCCTGCATAAAGAGCCACAACGAGAGTGTCACGCGGGCCGACCAACAATGCAAATTCCGACCGATCCTCCCCCATCAGCGCAAGCTCTTCTCCCCCGCTATCCTGCCCCCCAGGCCAAGGACTGCTGAGCGCCCCTTCAAAAATCCCCTGCCGCATCAGTTCATAGTGACGCCCCACCGTCTTTGGGTTCAGGCAAAGTTCCGCGGAAACGGTAGCCACGGGTGCAGCCAGCCAGAAGTACAGGGCAATCTGCTTAAGTGTTTTTGCCGGCAGGCGACTTCGAAGCAAGCGTGGAGAGTACTTTTTTCCGCAGCGCCGACACTTCTTGCGGCCATCGCCCAGCCGGTACCCTTCTCTGGCCCCGCACCCGGGACAACAAATATGTCTCGCTGTCTCTGAAGACATGACCTGCCTTTTTTCTGCCAGCTAAATTACGCCCAGACCCCTGAAATAATTTTTAAAAACTTCTTTTTGCCGGTCCGTCAAAATGGTTTTGCATCAACCAACACCGTTTGCTATCGCTCATTTTTTATCGTATACATTATACAAAGATCTTTGATTTCGCAAGAATTACCTCTTGTGTTAGCGGGTAACCGATGAAACACCATCGATGCCGCAAAACAGAAAGCCCCCAGGGGGGAGTAAGGAAAACCCAAAAAGGAGGAGACTATGAAAAGGGAAACCCAGGCTTACGTTGCGTATTGCGCAGAACAACTCGCAGCAGACGGGACCGCTTCTTCGCTTCGGGACAAAGACCGGCAAGAGGCCATTCAGGCCCGTGCAGGAGATTCCGGGCTTGTGTTGAAGAATTATCCGGCCAGAAAAGAGTGCCCGACAGCCCGAAGCCACGATGGCAATAACCACTGCATCGTCGATAATGCCAAGGATCATCATGTCTGTCTGTCTGTTTATGGAAGGCTGTTCGATGGATACGACCACGGCAGCTCATCCCACTTCAGCGGAATGGTCAATGACGACGCCGTCGAACTCTATGACTTCAGTAAATCGGATTTTTTCAGGTTTGAAAAGGACTAGGACAATCGCGCGCCCCCTGCCTTCCCCCTGAGTAAAAGCCACCGTCCCCCCAGCCTGCAAGCGGGGGGGAACGGTGGCTTTACTTGCAGGAGTCGAGACTTGGCCTGACAGACAGCGCGTGACTGGGCCGCGTTGCGACATGCCCTTCTTTCTTGCGATCCAAGGACAAAAAAGATTTTCATTCCAGATGTCAGGGGTTCTGGCACACCCTGCATCGCGTCTGTCGACAATCACCTGAAACGACAACCCAATTCCTATAAACCTAGGTTTGCGTAAGCCTCCCCGGCGCGCTGCAGGCAATGTCTCCCAGATCAATCGCTAAAAATTCTTCCTTCGCCATCATTTCCCACCGGATGCTTTCATCCAGGGGCTCGGATGAAATAAGGCAGGAGTTTTCCGTGAAGGCTTTGTAGAGAGAGTAGTAGTCCGGTTCCTTTGCGTAATCACGATACGCGAACAGTTTCACTCCATCGCTGAACAGGCAGTTCAGCGCCGAAAACTTGTGCTTCCGCTTGATCAACGCAGCCGTATCGAGAAAAGCCCGGCCCAGGTCCCGAGCCTCACCACTCATGACGTGATAAAAGAACACCTCCGTATCGAGGGCATCGGCTCCGAGGCCAGGTATGTTTATGTCGGGAATCAAGCCCTGGTAGTCGTAGACCACCCCGTTATGGAAGAACACGCTGTTGCCCAGGTGGAAAGGATGAGCGTGCCGGGTGCTGTATCTGTCCCCCCAGGCGGATTTGCGCAGATGGAGAATCATTACCGGGGAGATCTTCGCCGCGCTTAATATCCGGATGACCTTGTCGGTCTCTTCAAGGAGATTGACTCCGCTTTTATGAACGATCAGTTGCCCCTCCTGGTAGAAGGCCAACCCCCAGCCATCCTCGTGTCCGGGAGGGTCTTCGGCCATGACCACGCCACTGCGTGCGAGTTCGCAGAACCGTTCCACGATGTTCTGATGCATTGAATAATCGAAATTGGTGATACCCAGAACTCTGCACATTAAAAAAACCTCTTCGCAACGAAAACGGCGACAACGATACCGATAAAATCCGCAACCAGGCAGACCGGCACAAGATAACGGGTTTTCTTGATGCTTACGGCACCAAGATAAACGGCCAGCACATAAAAGGTGGTTTCGGCGCTCCCCATGATCACCGCCGACATCTGGGTGGCCATGGAGTCAGGGCCGGCGGTCTGGACAATGTCTGTGAACAGCGCGGTCGAGGCGCTGCCGGAGAGCGGCTTGACGATCGCCATGGAGACGGCCTCGATCGGGATATCCAGAAAGCCGAACAGGCGGTAGAAGCCATCCCGCAGCACGTCGAAGGCGCCGGATGCCTGGAACCCCTTGATGGCCACGAAAATGGTGAGCAGATAGGGGAAAATTTTGAGGATAATCGCCGGCCCTTCCTTGGCCCCGGCGACGAAGGAGTCATACACCCTGACCTTCTTGACGGTTCCGTACAGGACCGTAAACAGAATGAACAGCGGGATGATCAGCAGCGAGAGGTATTCGACGTACGCGATCATCGGAAGATCCTCCTGAACGCGGCCAGAATCAGCAGCGCCGTCATGGTCGAGATCGCGGTGGCGATCAGCACCGGAAAGACGACTGCGGCCGGATTGCGGTGCCCGTAGCTGGCCAGGATGCCGATCACAGAGAACGGGATCAACTGGATACTGGCGGTGTTGATGACGATAAACGTCATCATCTCGGGGGTGATGGTCCCTTTCTCCTCATTGAGGAGATCGAGGTCCTGCATGGCCTGGATCCCCAGAGGGGTGGCCGCGTTGCCGAGCCCGAACAGGTTGGCCAGGACATTCAGGGTGATGGCCGTAATCGAAGGATGATCGTCGGGGATGTTTTTGAACAACCGGGAGATGATCGGCTTGAAGAGATGCGCGATTCGGTAGATCAAGCCGGAGTCTTCCAGAATTCTTGTTATCCCCATCCAGACCGAGACGATGCCGAGGAGATAAAGCGATATCTCCACCGCCGATTTTGCGCCGTCGAAAATCGATTTGGTAAACGCCTCCAGATTGCCGGTAAAAATGGCGAAAACGATACTGACGCAAATCATGATCAGCCAGAGGACGTTCATGGGTTGCACCCGGGGAAGGACATTTTTCTTATCAAAAGCTGCTTGCGATCCGTATTCAACTCAACCTCCGCACCGATCGGCAAGGTGATCTTGTTCGCGACATGGCCGATGTAAGGACAATGAACAACCGGGAAGTCCAACTCCATTTGTGAGGCCAGGATGTCATAGACTTTCTGGCTTCTGATCCCTCTGAAATCGCCGAGAATGAGCGCTTTGATCCCTTTGAATTTACCGGCAAGAATCCACTGGGTCAGGTAGCGATCCACCTCGTGCAGCTTTTCATCGACATCTTCGAGAAAAAGGATCGAACCTTTCGTATCGATCTCCCAGTCCGTATTGATCAGAGCGGTCAGGGTAATGAGATTGCCCCCTTTCAGAATTCCTGCGGCAGAACCAGGATTATAGACCTTGAAGCGGGCCCCTTTAAGCAGGTTTTTCTCCGGATAGCCCTGGACGGCGTATAGCCCTGGACGGCGTTCACCAGCGACTTAACCGTGAATGGCGTTGGGGTATCCAGGTTGATCACCATGGGGGAATGCAAGGTCGCCAGTCCCGTGCGCTCGAAGATCGGATTGAGCAACGCGCTCAAGTCGCTGAAACCGGCGAGGATTTTGGGGTGCCTTTTGATCAGTTCGAAGTCGATGTAAGGAAGTGATTTCATCGCGCTGTACCCCCCGCGCAAGGCCAGGACAATATCGACTCGGGGATCTTCAAACGCCCCATGGATTTGATTGGCCTTCTCTTGCGGCGAGGGGAGCACCTCAGGGAATTCTGGATTTATGACATTAAAACCCAACTTCGTGAGCTGCTTGAGCCCACCGGTAAAGTCACGTTTTTTCTTAATCAAATAGCTTGGCGTCACAATAAAGACGTTGTTCAAAGGAAAACTCCATACGTTCAAGAATCGCCCGCTCGGGAGGGACCGCTGGGGGCTTGCTGGGTGTCGAAAAACACATTTTACCCAGGCTGATCAAAAATGGCCAGATGCAAGGCGGACGAAATCCTGAGGAAAAAGGAGTACCTGGAAGGTACGTCGTTGACGAAGGGTGAGGACAACGCCGCAGATGGGCGTTTTTCATCAGCCTCAACCGGTCGGTAAACGATCAGCCCTTTCTTTCCTCCCAGATAAGAGGTCAGCTCTTCGTCCACCACTTTTTGCAGGGACGACCTTGAGGAGGCGTGACGCAGAAAGATTTTCCCATCTCTTTTAACCACAATGCCGCAATGGGACACATCCAGCCCAGGCCAGGGGCTGTAGATTCCGACATAGTCCCCGCTCCGCAACCGGGCAGCCACAGACCCGTCGAGCGCTTCGGGAGGGATGTAGGCAATCTCCCGTTTCTTTACCGGATACCCAGGCAGGTAAAGCGCGCCGTCCTTCTTTCTGTTCAATTGCTTATCCACCCGGCGAACGCCCTCCCCTCCCACCAGGGTGGTCACATCGCGCAGATGGGGGGAACCCGCCTCTCCCCATTCGGAAAAAAAGTGATTCCTGCGCAAAAAATTGACCCGTTCTTCGCGGTAACGGATGCGACGCAGAGCCTCTTTGAATCCGTCAAAATCGGAAGTCCTTCGGAGCGCTTCCACATAGTCGAGCAGGGTGAAGCAGTCGACCCCGTCCAATCGCAGCACAAACACCTCGGCTGTCTCGGCGCTGCCGATCAGGGTGTCGGCAAGGTAGGGTGTTTCGAGAAAGGCCGCGGAAAGG
>CALZIC010000194.1 GCA_945787285.1 uncultured Desulfuromonadales bacterium | reverse complement strand
GCGGCCATCACAATAGGCAGAAGCCAATTACGTCGTATCAACTCTAGGAGGCTTAAATGATGATCAGAAAGATTTTTTACGCGTTGTCACTGCTGGCAGTCAGTATCTTGTTGGCTAGCTGCGCTATGCAGCCCCCTCCGAAACCACTGGAGTTCACTCCCCAGGCATTTCAAACCGGCCAGTACGAGGGGAAGGTTGACAATTTCCAGGTTATTCTGGACGCATCGGACAGCATGGACTCGGACCGCCAAGTCAAATTCCTGACGGCCAAAAACCTCGTCACCGCCATCAACCAGAGTCTGCCCGCGGACCTGAAGGTCAACAGCGGACTGCGCAGCTTTGGTCATGCCCCCGAGCAGTCGAAGAAAACGACCGAACTGGCCTACGGAATGTCCGGCTTCAACAAAAGCGGTTTCCAACAGTCCCTGGACGGCATCACCAAAGCCGGTGGAAGCAGCCCCTTGGCCGCCGCCATCGAAGAAGCAGGTAAAAACCTGAAAGGCGCTTCGGGAAGCTCGGCACTGATCATCGTCTCTGATGGCATCAAAATGGACGCTGCTCCGGCAGCAATGAAAAAGGTGAAGGCAGAGCTTGGCGACAGAGTCTGCGCGTACACCGTCCAGGTCGGAACCAGTGCCGAAGGACAGAAAATACTCGGAGAGATTGCCCAGGCAGGCGTGTGCGGGTTTGCTACAACCGATGCGGCGCTGACGTCCCAAAGCAGCCTGGGGAACTTTGTTGAAAAAGCCCTCCTGGCCAAAAAGGCGCCTGCGCCCCCCAAACCGGCCCCCGCTCCCAAACCAGCCCCCGCCCCTTGCCCCGACGAGGACGGTGACGGTGTCTGCGGCGCCGCAGACAAGTGCCCCAACACCCTGCCGGGCGCGGTGATTGATGAAAAGGGCTGCGCAATTAAGTACACCCTCAATATCGAATTCGATTTCGACAAGGCCGACATCCGACCTCAGTATCACGAGGAACTGGCCAAAGCCGCGGCCTTTGTCAAGCGCTACCCGAAAGCGAAGTTCCTGGTAGCCGGCCATACGGACAGCCAAGGCGACGAGCAATATAATAAAGAGCTTTCCAAACGCCGGGCCATTTCGGTGATTGCTTACCTGGCCAAAAACATGGGGACAAACACCGCTCAGCTGTATCCGCGCGGCTACGGTGAAGCGCGCCCCGTCACCAGTAACAAAACGGCAGAAGGCCGGCAACAGAACCGCCGGGTTGAAATTGTCTGCTGCGTGGTCATTCCACCGGAAGAATAGAACAGTAACTCCAATCTGACAGCAAAAGGGCCAGGCATTCGCCTGGCCCTTTTGCTGTTGGGGGCTTTTAAACCCAAAGGCCCGGTCTCGAGGACCTGGTTTAACCGTCGGTTTTACATCTTCACCCCGGGCATTTATAATCAACTCAAAGATGTTCCGCTTTCCGGCCACGGGTCATCATCCCTTTTGTGTGGGAACCGATCATGACGATTTTAAACAAAAATATCACCTCCCTACTTCTGCTGTCCGGTCTTCTCCTTATGTTTCTGCTCGGCGGATGCGCGAGCCCGACCACCCGCCGGGTCAGAGTGAACCAGGAACTCATTGAAAAGGAGATGAAAATACAGCGGAGAATTGCCCTGGAAAGCCAGTTCAAGGCACAACGACGCTTGATGCACGTCTCCTATCCCATCCTCAAGGCCTCAGCACCCCTGTGCGACGACAACATTCGATCTTCCCTGGGCCTGATTTTTGCCAATAAACACACCTTTGATACAGAGTTTCGGGATGCGGCCATCGAAACCTTCGAGATGGAGGACGCGCTGAAGGTCGTTCAGGTGCTGCCCGACTCCCCCGGCGAACAGGCCGGCGTCCTAGACGGCGACATCCTGGTGTCGTTAAACGGCAAACCGATACCGACCGGGGACGGTGCCACAAAACAGTTCTTCAGAATGATGAACGAGGAGATGGCAGTCGGTGCACCCATGGAAATCTCTTTTAAACGTGAAGGTGTTGAGATGGTCCGGGATATCGTGCCGGTTGAGGTCTGCGGCTTTCTGGTGGTCGTTGTGCAACGACATGACATCAACGCCTATGCAGACGGACAGAAAGTGGCGGTCACCCGGGGTATGATGCGCTTTACAGAAAATGATCAGGAATTGGCCATGGTGGTAGCCCACGAAGTGGCCCATAACGCCATGAACCATGGTGACGCAATAAACCAGAACTACTGGCTCGGCACCATTGTGGATATTCTCGCCGCGGCGTACGGCATCAATACTCAGGGCGCCTTCGGGGGGATGTCGGCAAGGGCGTATTCGCAGGAGTTCGAAGCGGAGGCCGACTATGTCGGTCTCTACATCCTGGCAAGAACCGGGCTTGAAATCGACAATGTGGCCATGTTCTGGCGACGCATGGCGGCGGAAAACCCTGAAAACATCTCGAAATCTCTTATGGCCAGCCACCCTTCGACCCCGGAACGATTTGTAGCCATTGAGAAGACGGTGGAAGAAATCAAAGAAAAGATCGTCGCAGGGCAACCTCTGCTGCCGGAATACAAACAAGAGCCCTGAGTTCGCGGCGGAAAAAGAGTGAGATCAACATTTCACAATTTTACACCGCCTTGACCACCACCAGGGTGACATCATCATCCTGCGGCTCCTCCCCCCGGAACTCCTCGACCGCCGTCATCACCGCGGAATAAATCGCTTCAGCCCCGTGCGAGGCATGGGTACGCAGCAACTCGCTGAACCGGTCAGAACCGAACAGCTCCCCTTGAGAATTGCGGGCCTCCCAGATGCCGTCGGTGCCGATGGCCAAAAAATCCCCCGGTTCGAGCATCTCGATACAGGACTGCTGATATTCGGCATCCTCCATGATCCCCACCGGCATCCCCAGGGGGGGGATCTCCTCAAGAGCCTGATCCCGGCTTCGGTAGCGGATCACCGGTCCGTGGCCGGCAGAGATCCAGCACAGGGTCCGTTTTTCCATATCGAGCAGGGCGTAAAAAAGGGTCATGAAGCGGACATCCCCCACCTCCTCGGTGAGGAACCGATTCAGGGTGGAGATCAGCGTCTCCAGGTCTTCAGCACAAGCCGCTGCATGGGAGCGGAGTACACCGCTGGCCGAGGCCATCAGCAGCGCCGCCCCCACACCGTGGCCGACCACGTCGCCGACCATCACCCCCAGCCGCCCTTCCCCCAGATCGAGAAAATCGAAGTAATCTCCGCCTGTTTCATCACAGTACAGGCTGTTTCCGGCGATGTCCAACCCCGGTACCTGCGGCGGTCGCTCCGGCAGCAGCAGCTGCTGAATCTCCCGGGCCAGTTCGAGCGATCGCTTCATTTCCTCCCGCTCTTTCAACTGGGGACCGACCCGGTTGAACGATTGCCCCAAATCCTCCAATTCATCGCCGGTACGGATATCGACATGGACATCGTAGTCCCCCCCGGCCAGCCGTCCGGCGGCATCGGCCAGATGGGACACCGGCCGGGTCACCTTGCGGGCACGAAAAATCGCGGTGAGGACAACACAGACCACGACACCGAGCAGCAGAAGACCGGTGATCTGCAAACCCCGAACGATCTGCTCCAGCACGTAATTTTCGGCCTTGTGCGCCTGGGCGACCACCACCTCATAAGGCACAATGACCATCGGGACCGGGTCGCCAGGGGAACGTGCTCCATAGACCCACAGCGACTCCTGCCCCCGGTAGCTCATCCGACGGGTCCCGGCCCTTCCGGCCTCGGCATCCTGAATCAGAGCGGCCAACTCCTGCCGGTCAGTCGATACCAGGTAACGGGCCTGACGCGTTTGCCGCCAGTCGGCCGGACCGTCTTCATTCCTGTTGCTGAGGACGACTTCCAAAGTCTCGTCCTGGTCCTCCGCACCGGGATGAAAAACCAGGATCATGGCATGAGCAGCATCTGCCCACTGTTCAGGAATGTTCCAGTCTGCAAAGGGACGATCGAAGATGACATCGAAAGAAGTCACCCCTGCCAAGCTGCCATCAGGTCGGCGAACCGGATGCGATGCGACCATCATCAGACGCCCGGTGGTCGCATCGGTCATGACAATGCGATTATAGCCGTCGTTCTCGATGGCGCCTCGATACCAGCCTCGCACCCGGGAGTCGTACTCGGGCGGAATGCCTCCGTGTCCCGGGAAACTTACATGCAGGCCGCTCTCAAGGGCTGTATACTGCCAGTGGAACAAGCCAGGACGGATGCGCTGTAGAATGCGATAGGCCTCTGACATGGGGGCCAAGCGTGCCATGTCGAGCCGGGCCGTTTCAGGATCAGCCCCAGGGGCCAAGTAATAGACCTGCTCCTGGTAAGAGACCGGCACAGGTACCGGTTCGCCATCGGGGGCCCGATGGGCATGACGTGTGGAGAGTTCGACCAGCGAAGCCGGCACCTGGGAAGTGTCGAAGTCGCCGGAGCTGTAGAACTTGGTTAGATTCGAAGGAGGGTCGGCGGCCAGAAGCCTCTCCGCTTCCCGGACCTGAAACTCGATGGCCAGCTGTAGAAAGCTCTTGTCCCGCTCGAGGATCAGGGCATAGTTCTCGACCAGGCTCTGCAGATGCCTGACGGCATTCTCACCGAGGTAATCCCGGGTTTCCGTGGCCAGGCGGGATCCGAGCTGCCGCATCGACAGCCGGTGCAGGGCCGAACTCAGAATGAGGGGCACCAGGGCGATGACCAACAGGAGAATCATCATTTTTCTGCGAAATTTCATGGTTCCCCCTTCCCCACTCCCAATGAATTACGCCAAAACAGAATTAGGGGAAATGATTATGTACAAAGCTCAAGCCGCTACCTGTCTATGGGCAAATAACCATTTAAAATTACAGGGATAAAGGGGATGAAGGTGATAGTTCAAAAACAAGTTCTTAGGCCTTTGGGTTTTATCCCATTTATCCCCTTCATCCCTGTTTGAATGTTTTGAAGGGTTTAAAATCCTTTGCCTGAAATCGAGCATTACTTGAGTAAAGTGCATAACCAGGTTAGGGAAAATGAGATTTATTCGTTCTTTTTTTCCATCGACTGGGAAATATGCATCCCCACCAGTCGGGCCACCAGCACGGTCAAATAAATCTGCCCGATGATCGCCTCGAGAAGGGAGTAGGACCTCGCTGCATTGGTCAGCGGTGTGATGTCGCCGTACCCCAGCGTGGTGAGGGTGACAAAGCTGTAATAAAAGAAAACGTTCCGCAAATCATCAATATGGGCGCTAGCCAGGGAAAATGAGCCTGGCTGAACGGTCTCTATCAGGAGATAAATGAAGCCCCACATGAGGCCGAGAAAAAGATAGACGACCACAGCGCCGTAGATGAGTTCCTGGGTAATCTCTCTCTCCTTGAAGATAAAAGAAAGGATGATCACCGAGACGAGGGCGAAAAAGAGGATTCCGCAGACTTCGCCGATCAGAAAAACCAGGGGGGCTTTCGCCACCAGGTAGGAGATCCAGATGGCCACCAGCATGGGCAGGGCGAGAACAGAAGCAAGGATTGCCAAGAATTTTTTGTGGCTGACCGCAAAAATTCCTGAAACCAGAATGATTGAGAGGAAGAGATTCAGCAGCATCCGGAGGCCGATGAAAGAGCAAAGGAGATAAGGCCAGCATGAGCAAGATGGAAACCATAAGGGCCTGGAACCTTCGTTCCGAAAGGATCCGCTTTAAAGGGGTCTTGATATCATTGCCCATTCCCGTTAATTCCTCTCTCCCCGGGGTGAAACCGGCGTAGTCGACATACCCACCTCGGAGCCTTATCGCTCGCCTTTAATTTTTACCATCTAAGACAGCAATATCTAGTCGGTGAGCGGCCTGTTTCAGCCTGAAGTGGACAATATCGTAAGTTTTAAGCAGAAAAATCAAAACAGTTTGGTAGCCTTATTAGAAGTCTATAGAAATTTCGTAGCTGCGTAGGGTGGGCTCGGCCCACCAACTACAGGTCGGGCAAAAAAACATGGTGGGCCGAGCCCACCCTACGGATCTGCTGTTTTGGGTCTAACCACCATATAACGCGAACAGAGCCTTAATTTATAATCTAAAAAATCGGGTGGGCTATGAAACAGATGATGAGAGTTCTTGGGCTGCTATTTCTCTCCCCTCTTTTCCTGGTCGGTTGCGCCGAGGAAGAGAAAATTGTCGAGGAAATCCGATCGATCAAAACCGTCACCGCCACCACGCTCGGTACCGGACGGGTCCTCAAATTCT
>CALZIC010000193.1 GCA_945787285.1 uncultured Desulfuromonadales bacterium | reverse complement strand
GTCAGTGGTGCGGCGGAGTCTGTCTCAGGCCTTCCTCCTTCAGCCATTTTTTGTTGATGGGATCAACGAAATAACAGTATCAATGCGGCCGCAGCCCTGAGGGCCGGTCGCAAAGGAGAATCATATGGCTTATCAAAAAGTGGAAATCGATTTCAACGGTCAGCCCCTGACTATCGAAACCGGCAAAATGGCACGTCAGGCCCACGGCGCTGTCGTCCTTACCTATGGCGAAACCAAGGTGCTTTGTACCGCCGTTTCGGCCAAAACAATGCGCGAAGGGCAGGATTTCTTCCCCCTGACCGTCAACTACGCTGAAAAATTCTATGCGGCCGGCAAGATTCCCGGTTCCTTTTTCCGTCGCGAGAGAGGGTCCACCGAGCGTGAAACCCTGATCTGCCGTCTTATTGACCGCCCCATGCGCCCCCTGTTCCCCAAGGGATATCTTTATGAAACCCAGATCATGCCGAGCGTTATCTCGGCCGACCTGGTCAATGACCCCGACACCCTGGCGATGGTCGCTGCTTCGGCTTCGGTTGTCGTTTCGGATATCCCCTTTGAGGGGCCTATCGCCGCTGTCCGCGTCGGTCGCGTTGAAGGCAAGCTGATCGCCAACCCGACCATCGAGCAGATGGCTGAAAGCGACGTGAATATCGTCGTGTCCGGCTCCAAAGAGGCCGTGATGATGGTCGAGGGCGAAGCCGATCTTATTTCCGAAGACGAAATGCTCGAGGCGATTTTCTTCGGCCACGACGCCATGCAGCCTCTCATCGACATGCAGACCGAGCTTCAGAAGCTCGTTGGTCTGGCCAAGCGTGAGTTCATTGTGCCTGAGATCGACGCCAACCTCGTGGGCCGGGTCACCGAAATGGGCGAGGCCCGACTGACCGAGGCGGCCAAAATCCGCACCAAGCAGGAGCGCTACGCGGCGGTCGATCAGGTCAAAGCCGATGTCAAGGAAGCCCTTGCCGAGGAGTTCGAAGGGTGTGCCGACGACATCTCTTCGGTGCTCGGTTCGATTTCGAAGCGGGTTGTTCGCCAGATGGTGGCCAAGGACAGGATCCGCATCGATGGCCGCGATATGGCTACTATTCGCCCCATCACTTGCGAAATCGGCGTTCTTCCCCGCGCCCACGGCAGCGCCCTGTTCACCCGCGGCGAGACCCAGGCCCTGGTTGCGACCGCTCTCGGTACCACCCGGGACGAGCAGCGCATGGATAACATCCAGGACATGGTCTTCAAGAAGTTCATGCTCCACTACAACTTTCCCCCCTTCTGCGTTGGTGAAACCAGCATGCGCCTCTTCCCCGGCCGCCGCGAAATCGGTCACGGCATGCTCGCCGAGCGTTCGGTAAATGCCGTTCTTCCCGCGCATGACGACTTCCCCTACACCATCCGCGTCGTATCCGATATTCTCGAATCGAACGGCTCTTCTTCGATGGCCAGCGTCTGCGGGGCCTCTCTGGCTCTGATGGAAGCCGGTGTCCCTGTTAAGGATGCCGTCGCCGGTATCGCCATGGGGCTGATCAAGGAAGGCGAGGATGTCGCAGTTCTTTCCGATATTCTCGGTGACGAGGACCATCTCGGCGATATGGACTTCAAGGTTACCGGCACCGGCGAAGGCGTCGCTGCTCTTCAGATGGACATCAAGATCACCGGCGTTGACCGGGCGATCATGAAGCAGGCGCTCGAGCAGGCCAAAGAGGGCAGGATTCACATCCTGGGCAAGATGGCCGAGGCCATCTCGACTCCCAAGAGTGAGCTTTCCCAGTATGCCCCCCGCATTACCACNATTATCGAGGCGACCGGTTGCTCGGTCGATATCGAGGACGACGGCCGCATCAACATCGCATCGGCCGATGGCGACGCCTGCAAGCAGGCGATCAAAATGGTCCGCGACCTCACCCAGACGGCCGAAGTCGGCAAGCTTTACAATGGTCTGGTCAAGAAGGTGATGGAATTTGGCGCCTTTGTCGAAATCTTCCCCGGCACCGACGGACTGGTTCATGTTTCCGAGCTGGCCAAAGAGCGCGTCAAGACCGTTACCGATGTCCTCAACGAAGGGGACCAGGTACTTGTCAAGTGCATTGGCGTCGACAAGCAGGGTAAGATCAAGCTGTCCCGCAAGGAAGCCTTGGGCGCAACCCTTCCCGAAGAAGGGTAAGGTTGATACCAGGTATGATCCAGAAAACCGTTCTCGACAACGGAATCCGGGTTATCAGTGAGAAGATGCCGGGGGCCCACTCCACCACCATCGGGGTGTGGGTCCTTAACGGCTCCCGCCATGAAAATCCCGAGCAGAACGGCATCTCGCACTTTGCAGAGCACATGCTCTTCAAGGGGACCGAGCGCCGTTCTGCCCGGGATATCGCACTCGAAATCGATTCGGTCGGCGGTGTTCTCAACGCCTTTACCAGCCGCGAGCACTGCTGCTTTTACGCCAAGGTACTGGCTGAGAAGACTCCGCTGGCCATCGATATCCTCTCAGATGTCATTCTCAACTCCGTATTTAATCTCGACGAGATTGAAAAGGAGCGTCGGGTGATCCTCCAGGAAATCCACATGCTGGAGGACAGTCCCGAAGAGACTGTTCACGATCAGTTCAGCGAGGCTTTCTGGAGCGGGCACCCCCTGGGGATGCCCGTTCAGGGCAGCCTTGAGACCGTCCGCAACCTCTCCAGGGAAATGCTCCTTGAGCACGTCAATGACTGCTACCGCGGCGGGGACCTCCTAGTCTGCGCCGCCGGAGCCCTGGATCACGACGACCTTGTGGCAAAACTCTCCATTGCTTTCGGGGATCTTGCAGGCGGAAGCCTTTCTGCTCCTTGCAGCCCACCGAAGGCCCATCGGGGAATCGAGGTGGTCGAAAAAGACCTCGAGCAGGTGCAGATCTGCCTTGGCACCCTGGCCCTTCCACAAAACCACCCCCAGCGATTCGAGGCCTACCTCCTCAACACTATTCTTGGTGGCAGCATGAGCTGCCGGCTTTTCCAGAGTATCCGCGAAGAGCAGGGTCTGGCTTATTCCATTTACAGCTACCTGAGCAATTATGTCGATACCGGATCCCTTGTGGTTTACTGTGCTACCGGCCCCGAAAACGTTCCCCTTGCCATCAGTCTGATACTCGATGAACTGCGCCGGATCAAGAACGAACCGGTCCCTATGGCGGAGCTTCAGTCGGCCAAGGACCAGCTGAAGGGGAGCCTGCTGCTGTCGCTGGAAAGTACCGACAGCCGCATGACCCGGCTTGCCAAAAATGAGATGTATTTCGGCCATAATCCTATGCTCGATGAAGTGCTGGCCGGCTTTGACAGCGTCACGCAGGAAGGTCTTCGCAGCCTCGCCAACACCATCATGCAGGATGACTATCTCAATCTTCAGATGATCGGGGATATCGAAAAACACGAGTTTCCGCTTCTCGATCTTACTCTCGGTTGACCCCACCGCACTCCAACTCTCAGGCTTTATAGTGAAATCGATTTCTGTTCAAATCAAAAAGGTGCGGCCGAACGCCGTACTGCTCAAGTATATGACGCCTCTTGCCGCAGGGATGGATCTCTGTGCCGCCCTTGAAGAGTCGATAATTCTGGAACCGGGTCAACGGGGTCTGGTGCCGACCGGGCTGGCCATGGCGATTCCTCCGGGGTTCGAGGGCCAGGTCCGTCCGCGTTCCGGGCTGGCACTGAAAAAGGGGATCGCCCTGGTCAACAGCCCCGGAACCATCGATGCGGACTATCGCGGGGAGGTCGGAGTCATCGTCATCAACCACGGGCAGGAGGCTGTAACCATTGCCGAGGGAGACCGCATTGCCCAGTTGGTTATAGCACCGGTCTGCAGGGCCGACCTGGCCGTCGTAGAAGAGTTGGACAGTACCCGGCGCAACGAGGGAGGGTTCGGCCATACCGGCCTGAACGGAAAACATGATGGATAATGGCCCTTCCGACGTAAGCGAGCTGATCGAATTTCCGAGTGACCACATCTTCAAGGCCTTCGGTCCACGGGGCGAAGCCTTTCCCGGTGCGGTCTATCTTGCTGTTCAGCAGATCACCCCCGTCGCCCTCGATGCCATGAAAGTAAGGCCCAGTTCAAAAGGGACCTACCAATGCGTTTCCATCACGGTGCGCCTGCAGAATTACCAGCAGTTGAAGGCCGTGTATGCCGCCCTAAAGGGTGTCCCCGGCTTAAAATACCTGCTTTAATAGGATTTAAGTGAGATTTGCCGATATCGTGGCTCTTCCCGTTATCACAGTGTTATGGTACACTTCCAGAGATAATGTGATCATCCCCACGAGGGGTACGCTATAGCAATGGGAATACGGGAGGCCTTATGATTCTATCCATCAATCCTCAGAACCCTCAAAAACGGCTCATCTCCCAGGTGGTGGATTGCCTGAAACAGGGGGGGGTGATCGCCTATCCGACCGATACGACCTACGGATTCGGATGCGATATCTTTAATAAAAAAGGGGTCAAAAAGATCTACCAGATCAAGCAGAGAGACCCCCGCAAGCCCTTCTCCTTTATCTGTGCCGACCTTTCGGACGTTTCCAATTATGCCCAGGTCAGCAATTTCGCGTTCCGGACCATGAAGCGCCATCTGCCCGGTCCGTACACCTTTGTTCTGGAGGCGACCCGCGTTGTACCCGACGTGCTTACCACCAAGCAGAAAACCGTCGGCATTCGCATTCCCGAGAACGAAATCGCCCTTGAGATCGTCCGCCAACTCGGCCACCCGCTGGTCACCACCAGCGCCAATCTCTCCGGCGATGAGCCCGCGCATGATCCGGTTGTAATCTACGAAAACCTTTCCAAGTCACTCGATATCGTCATCGATGGCGGTATTTCCCTTGGAGATCCCTCTACGGTTATCAGTCTCGTCGATGACAAGATCGAGGTGCTGCGCCAGGGCAGTGGCGATACCTCCTGGATCCATCACCTTTGAGTATGCGGTGGCCCGGTCTCGTTTTTTCTGCTTTGGCCTTGCTCGTGGCCTTGGTAGCGCCCGACGAGGGGTGGGCCGAGAATAAGGTTTATGGCGGGATCGGCCTCCAGGTCGTTCCTGTCTCCACCGGGGAACTGGTGGTGCTGCAGGTCGTTCAGGGGGCTCCCGCTTCGAACAAGGGGCTCAGACCGGGCGACCTGATCGTGCAGGTCGATGACAAGGCGCTGGTTGGGTCCGACTTTTCTGAAATCGTCAGTACTTACCTCTGGGGGGCTCCCGGGACTTCGGTGACGCTCAAATTCATGCGCCCGGGCGTTGTCGGCATTAAGGAGTCGGTGCTTACGCGGATGACCATGACGCCAAACCCCGAGCCGATTCCCGGCGTCGAACTGATCGAACCGGGCCGCTAATATAGATGTGCGAGGAAAACAGGTATGAGTTCAAAAGAAATAAAGGTAGTATTTTATGGTCGTCGCTTCCCACGCCAGGATTGGCAGGTCGATCTCGATAAGGCGGCCATCGATGAATTCTTTAGCCAGGCCGAAAAGGAAATGGCCTCTTTCGGAATTCAGCTGAGCCAGAGTTTCGAGGAAGATGTCGTGATTGAGGTCAAGGGCTACGGTGACCTTTTGAACGCCGTCAGAATCCGTTCTCCGAAGGACGGTATCGGCAACCTATGCCTCGGGCACGTTATCGGTGCCAGCGCTCATTGTGACCTCGTGGAGGATGTCCGCCGGGGCATCAATAAAGTGGCCTTTGCGCCGGAGACCATTGAGCCTGAGGATCATAATAAAAAGGTCTGTCATAATTGCGGGTGTGGCTGCTGACAATACCCGTGTTTTAAAGTTGACTGAATTCCGGGCTCCGGGGGCAATGCTCTCGGGGCCTTTTTATTCGCTGTTTATCGACCAGGTCCGCGTTCCCTGCCCGCTGAAAACAGGGTATAAAGTTGTTTTTATCTGTTTTCGTTGATATGATACCCATCATTAAAATGCCTTTCTGAGAGGGGTTATTAAATGATTAAGGGTGTAAAAGATTATAAGACAGTCTCCGGTTTTGATAAGTTCAGGGAATATCAGGTTTTTGTAGCAGGGGCTTATCGGTTTCAAAATGAATTGACTGCTGCCTATGTCAGGGCCATGACAGGAGTCCTGGTGAGGTCTCTGGCTGTCGAGGATGTCATTGCCCAGTTTGAGAAAGAGTCGGGGGAGGCTGCTCGACTTCTTCTCCTGGACTGTCTCGCAATGAACGAGGGAGCGGTTCTTGAAACCGTTGGGTGCGCCGCAACTCTTCTGTCTGCTGCAGACCACCTTGTTCTGTTTAATCTCAACAGGGACCTTGATGTAGAAATGGAGGCTCTCGACTCCGGAGTGAAGGGCTTCTTTTATCAGCATGAAGGAGAAGAGTGTCTGCTCGATGGCCTTACCCTTATTCTCAATGGTGAAATCCGAATCCCCAGAAAGAAACTGCAGGATTGCTACTTCAGAAAGGACGTTGAGGCCAGGGTGAGTAACGAAGCATTGGATAGCCTGACCTTGAGGGAGCGCGAATTGCTTGGACTTGTTGGCCAGGGTGACACCAACGACGCCATAGCCGGCAAACTCTGCATCAGTCCATACACGGTTAAAACCCACCTGTACAGGATCTACAAAAAAATCCAGGTTCGAAGCCGTTTCCACGCCGCGCTTTGGGCTACCAAACACCTGCAGTAATTTCCTCCTCAAAAATTTATTCCCGCCACATCCCTATTTTTGTGTCCTGCAATACGGTAGTGCGAAAGTAGTATCGGTTGTACTTCACTCCTCCTTCATGTACTCCTTTTCGTCATTCTTTCTACCTTAAATAAATCATTAAAATACTCATAACGCCTTATTGTTGTCATGGAAATTAGCGTGTTATTATTTCAACGTGTTGTATTAAAGGCCTCAGGAAAAAGTCCAAAGTAAATCATCCTAAAAGAAATGATTTAACAAATAATTGCCAGTTGATTTTTGTGGCAATGGGTGAATATTCCATATGCTCGATGTCGTCGTAAATCAGTTGACCAGTAAACTGAATGAAAACCTGAGGCGGGAATTCTCTCTTGGCGAAGATGTCGTAGCTTTATCAAATATTGTTGAACAGGATGGCAGTATTTCTCAATATGTCGACAATAAAGTTGTCGTGTTTCTTGTTAATGTTGAAAAAGACTCCATTCCTGTTCAATTTAACAACAGCGCACCAAATCTTTCCGGAAGAGCAGCGGTTAAGTCGCCTCCTGTACACATCAACCTATACCTGATGTTTGCAGCCCACTTCAGCGGCAAAAACTACTCCGAGGCCCTGAAGTTTATTGGGGCTACGATCAGTTATTTTCAGAAGAATCCTGTTTTCGATCATCAGAATACACCAGAGCTCGACTATCGAATTGATCGTTTGGTTTTAGATATTGAAAACCTGAATATCAAGGATTTGAGCAGTCTCTGGGGGGTACTGAGCGGCAAGTATCTTCCGTCTGTGCTTTACAAAATCCGAATGGTTACCTTCGATTCGAGCGATGTTTCCGGCCAG
>CALZIC010000192.1 GCA_945787285.1 uncultured Desulfuromonadales bacterium | reverse complement strand
GCCTCATCCTGCCCGAAGGAATGCTGGAGGCGATCACCTTTGAGGTCGCCGACGAAGAAGAATCGAAGGAGATCGAAGGATTTTTCAATGAGTTACAGCGGAAGGAAGAAGAGGCTCTAAAAGCCAAAAGGGAACGTCGCACCGAAATCAATAGAGAAATTGGTGAAAAGAAAACGCGAAAAAAGCAGGAGGAGAAGAAGAAATTCCGGCAGCCTGGTCTATTCGATGAGTGACAAGAGCCTCCCACCCTAACCCAAATCACCAAATGCAAAGCTTGACCCTCCTTCCTGAATAGTCATGGCGTTGGCTTGATCGACCCCCGACTTACCCAAATGTGATTTCAGGTAGTTGTAAGTCTTTGAATCACCGATGCAATTTAGTCGCTTGACATACCCACTGGCTGGGTTAGAGTAAAATCAAACGATGACGGAAACGCCGACGAGGAAAATTCGAGTAGACGACCAAAGATCGTCATAGACAGGAAGAAATTCCTGGGAAAAAAATGCTCGAAAATCCGGAAGACCAAAATCAACCGGACACCACGCGACGACATCCGTCATCGTTGTTTTTGTCTCCGACAGGGACACGCCCGGTCGCCCCGTCACCTACCCTCCCCTCACAGCATCTCGTCCTCGATCGGAACCTCCAGCTAGTTTCTGTCCGGAAACGGCCCTTTTCCGTGATCTCTGCGTCAATCTGCGGACTTGCTTGTGCGACGCACCATGTACGTCTCCGCGTAATCCCTTAATTTCCTTGATCTTGTAAAAAATTGCTCGTTTCCAAATCAGAAACTAAGCTAGCCACATCCATATTTCCGGATGGAAACCAGCTAGTCCACCAGCAGTGCGACCTTTCTTAAGTCGATCATTTTGGTGCTAAAAACCGGCCTACAAGCCTTATCTAAACCTCAATTTAACGAATCAGCTTGAAAGTCCGGTGGGTTAGTCATGTCAGAAACTGGGGTCAGGTTCAACATTTATCAACTTGGCAGCTTTGAAGCCTAACCCAGGAGCTCCACGGTTACGACAGAGTCAGTCTTGGAAAATCAAGCCACGACTGGTGGGGGTCAGATGCGGACACTGTTCGGCCAGGGCCTTGAGAAAGCCGAGACGGTCAACCGGTGAAACAAGGTACTGGCGGGAAGAGCTTGATATCTGAATCGACAGGGTATCCTGAGAGAAGGCAAAGCTGATCCCTGCTCCCCTGGCAGGGTAATTGACCTGCTTGATGCTCTGCAATGGCAGTTGCTTGTGAAATGGGCCGGAACACAGATGGAGTGCGCTATCCGACACCCGGTAACTTGTAGTCAGCCAGAACCAGAGTGGCAGGTAGCCGAGCAGTGTGGCAGCAACAGCCCACAGCCAACCAAAGGGCGAAGCCTCTTCGGCCGTCGCGACAAAGACGCCGCAGCTCCAGATAAGGATGGCAATTCCCCAGACCAGTGCGCTGGCCCACAAGTCATGTTTGGAGTAAAAGATCAGAGCCTCAGACTGCCAGCCAGGATTGGCGGCTTCGAACTCCGCCTCCTCCTCTGGGGTTTTCTTCCGTTTCCGCTGCCAGTGTCGCTCACCGCAGGCCGGGCACTTTGCATAGGTTGATTCCTTGTTCCCTCCACCTTTAACACCGCCGGCATCCCACAGGTCCCGTTTATTGCCGCAGGGGCATTCCAGCAACCATTTCCTGGTGCCATGGCGCAGCGCTTCGAAGAGTGACCTGGGTAGAATGAATTTAAGTAATTTATGGTCGGCCGGCAAGGGAGGTATCCTGGCGAGTCATTGTCTATTCAGAGGGTTACCGAATGTGGCTCAAGTGTAGGTCAAAATCTGAGAGAATGAACGGAACGGGGTCACCCATAAAGTTGGTGCCGCATCAATTGAAATTCAGCCCTAATGTTCTCCGGATCTTCTCAGCTGTGCTCTCGAGCATACTTTTTAAATCTTTTGAGGGATTTGAGACTGGCATTTTGGCCACGGATTGCTTTACGCGTTTTCGGCTTGGTTCTCCGGACAGCAGCAGCCCCCTTTGCGGGGTAAACGGATGCCCGTTACCGCCATGAAACGCGAAGGGGATAGAGCGCAGCTCCATGCCGGTATTTTTAAGAATTACGAAATGAAGATGAGGCCCGCTGGAATAGCCGGTATTGCCTGATTCAGCAAGGACCTGCCCCCTGAAAACACGGGCACCGATAAGTACCTGAGCACTCTCTTGTTTCAGATGTGCATACAGAGCCATCGTACCGTCATCATGAAGAACGGTAATCGAATTGGCCCGGCTTTTCATCCTCTCGCTTCGACCATTTTCGAAAAAGTCTGATGAAACATCAATAACAACTCCGCTCCGGGCAGCCAGAACAGGCGTCCCCATGGGCATCGGGATATCGACTGCATATTCACTCTGCGAGTGTCTGTGGGAACTTTCGCCATGAAAGGCCTGCGAAATAACAAATCCCCTGTCCAGAGGTGCCGGCGGCACATAAGAATCAGAGGGTGAATGCCTTCCTCCTGGCCTGCCAAAAACAAATTCGGTCTGATAGCTGTAGGAATACCCCTGGTCTCTTCGAATCGGCCATAGCTCGACCAGCTTTAGCCTGCTCCTGGGTTCCACGACAAAAGTCTTGGGAAGTTTGTAACTACTCGATATATTGTGATATTCAGTCAACTTAATTTCGACCTCAACCGGCCCATAATAATTATTTACACCATAGAATACCGGGTGGGATTTTGACCCCTGATTTTCGACATGAAAGTACTTTTTAGCCTCAACAAAGGGTGTCTGCTCTACCTCAACCAAGACCTTTTCTGCCATAGGCGTATCCGTGAAAACTAAAACGCCATCCTCATCCAGGTATTTATATATTTTTCCCGCAAAAGAGCATTCACAGGAAAATAATGAGATAAGAATCAGAAATAACAGGCGTATCAATCTTCCCTCCGGGATGTGCGGAATTTCTTCATGTCATAACAGCAAGCCAGTTACCAAAGACCTTATGGCCTCTATTTTGACCCTAAAAAGAGGCCTTTAAGGGGGCTCAGAAGCCTGAAACCAGGTCTTTTGTTATGTTTTTCAAGTGCTTGACTTGGTCCGACCCTAAAAGCAGGGCGGGGCTAAGCCGGTACGGTCCGGCCATCGGCCCAGGCTCTGAGTACAGCAATTTTTTCAGACATGACGACCGAAAGCGGCCTGGTTGCCTCAAGTTCCTGCAACAGAATGGCGGAGTTGAGTTGCCCCTCCCCTCCGATCACGGAATAGAGTCCGGCCACCACCGCCTGCTCGATTTCCGCCCCAGAAAAACCCTCACTGGCAGCAGCCAATGCATCCAGGTCAAATAGCCCCGGCTCCAGGTTGCGCTTGGCTAGATGAATGGAAAAAATTTGACGCCGAACCGGGGCATCCGGCAGATCGACGAAAAAGACTTCGTCAAGGCGCCCCTTGCGAACCAGTTCCGGTGGCAGGGCCTGAATATCGTTGGCCGTGGCCACCATAAACACCCTCCCCTGGCGCTCCGCCATCCAGGTCAGCAGGGTACCCAGCACCCTCTTCGAGGTGCCGCCGTCATCCAGGCTTGAGCCCAGCCCTTTCTCGATTTCGTCCAGCCAGAGCACGCAGGGAGCAAGGGCCTCGGCCGTCTGCAACGACTCCCGGATGTTACGCTCCGATTCACCGTAAAACTTGTTATAAATGGCTCCCAGATCCAGGCGCACCAGCGGCACATCCCAGGCGCCGGCAACCACCTTGGCCGCCATGCTTTTACCACACCCCTGCACCCCGAGCAGCATGATCCCCTTGGGCGGTGGCAACTGGTGCGGGTTGCCATCCGTCTGAAAGACGCCTTTTCTTTTGCTAAGCCAGCCCTTCAGGTTTTCCAGTCCGCCGATGTCGGCATAACGGGCCGTATCCACCTCAAGATTCAAGACCCCTTCATTACTGAGGATTTTTATCTTTTCACGCAGCACCTCGGGCAGGTCGGCCCGGCTCAGCGCCCCATCATTGAAAACGGCCCGCCTCGTCACCCGCCTGGCTTCAGATCCTGAGAGCCCCTGCAGATTCATAATCAGGGCCTCCAGCGAGCCCTTTTCCACCGAAGGCATACGCCCGCCCAGTTGCCGGACAATACTGCCGAACTCTTCCATAACGATTTTTTTCAAAGCACCGAGATCGGGATGGTTCATTGTGAAATGGGCACTGAAATGATTGATTTCCGAAGGCGGGGTGAGGCTGAAGCTCAGAAAAACGACCGTCTGTCCCTGGGCTTCAGCACCGTGAAGTGACTCTTTGAGCAGACGCAGGTTGGTCGGATCATCGAGGTAGGGATGGAAATCGATCAGGAGAAAAATGCCCTTGATTTCTGCTGCCTTGATGTGGGCCAGAATATCCCTGGGGCGCATGTTATGGCGCTGCGGTTGATACCCCTCCTCCTGCCGGTGCAGCCCTTCGGTCACCGACCATTTGAACAAAGGCAGCCGCAAACGACTAGACACCTGCCTGAGCAGCCCGATAGCCCGGGCCTCTTCCCGGGTCTCGATCACAACCAAAGGCACGCGCGACTGAATCAGCGCGGAGAGTTCGAGAACATCAGACACGGAATCTCCTCCTGCGATATATTTCAAAGTAGATAATTATCAATTTTATGCTTGTTGGGTCTTTATATCATTGAAAGTTGACTTGGTTCGAGCCGGAATAGCCCCTGACCATGCAAAGACAACCAAAGACAAAGGGGGCGTTCTTAAGTTGTTAACTTTCCCACCCAAGCCCCTACACTTTCCGCCGAAACTTCTCCCCCTCATAAACCCGAACAGGGTTCCCCCGCTCCAGCTCATTATGGGCATCCCAGCGCTCTTTGCGGGCGGAGTCCATCTGCCGCTCACCATCGCGGGCAACCAGAATAGCCAGTCGATGCAGGGCGCGTTTGCGGTTGGCCGTCTGCGACCTTTCGTCTTGGGCGATGGCAACCAGCCCGGTGGGAAGATGGGTGGCCCGCACGGCTGAATCGGTGGTGTTGACATGTTGCCCACCGGCGCCTGAGGCGCGCATGGTCTCAAATCGGACATCCACTTCGGAAAAAGACGCGGCTTTGGGTACCGGCACCTTATGTACGCCGACGAACCAGTTCTTGCGTTTGTGACCGGGGCGAAAGCGTGAGGCGCCGATCCATTGTACCGTCCCCTGATAACCGGCCACAAAACCTTCGCACCCTTCACCGGTAAGATGAATGAGGGCGGAATTCATCGTGCCCCCTTTGGGTCCGGGCTCCTCTTCGACCATATCGGCCTTGAGACCGATCTCTTGGGCCTCAGCGACGATTTCGCGTACAAGCCGCGCCGTCACCCAGGCGCATTCGACGGGTCCGCGGCCTGTTGTCACCTGCAGCAGAGTCTCATTCATCGTTCCCTCACCTTATAGGTCGGCAGCGGCGTGAAGGTGGCGATCTCCCTGATCAGGCCGAAAGACACCGTGTCTTCAATCACCGTTTCGATATCCTTGTACACCTGAGGCGCCTCTTCGTAGTGCACTTCCGGGGTCGGACCACAAACAAACCCTTGTTCTTCAATAATCCCCCCCACATAAGGCTTCTAGTGCCCTGTTTGGTTAATCGTGTCAGTTAATTCTGAGTCATTTTGGTTGCTGTCAAGGCGCGCCGACGCAGGCCTAGCCTGCGTTAAGTCAAGGAGGCGCAACGCAGACAGCAGCCAAAAGGGCCTGA
>CALZIC010000191.1 GCA_945787285.1 uncultured Desulfuromonadales bacterium | reverse complement strand
AGGACACCGGGGGGGCTATCAAGGGGGCAGTGCGGGCCGACTTCTTCTGGGGGATGGGGAATTTTGCCGGCAGCGATGCCGGGAAAATGAAGGACCAGGGACGCCTCTGGGTGTTTCTCCCCCCTGCTCTTTCGGTGGACCATCCCCAGCTCTCGGCCGATTGATGGTCCGGAACGCCGCGCCCCTTTTCTTCAAAGGCGTGGATGGCTTCAACAAAAACACCCCGCATCTCCAGATGCGGGGTGTTTTCCGTTCACCAATCACTGATCACTGATTTTTACAGGTCGGCGACCTTGAGCACGATCTTGCCGAAGTGCTTGTCCTCTTCCATCATGCGGTGGGCTTCGACGACCTCGTCGATGGTGAAGACCTTCTCGATGATCGGGACGATGGTCCGGTCGGCGAACCTGGGCAGGGCGCGGCGGGAGAACTCGGTGATGATCTCGCCTTTTTCCGAAACCGGCCGCGAGCGCAGCACCGAGCCGATGATCTGCTGGCGCTTGACCATCATCAGGGCCAGGTTGAGCTCGGCCTTGATGCCGCTGATAATACCGATGATCACCAGCTTGCCCTTGTAAGCCAGGGAGTTCATGTTGGGGGCCAGGTACTTGGCGCCGACGTGGTCGAGAATGACGTCGACCCCTTTCTTGGCGGTGAACTCCTTGACCACGCCGGTGAAGTCCGGGGTGGTGGTGAAATCGATGACCAGATCGGCGCCGAGCTTCTTGACCCCTTCGGCCTTGCTCGGGTGGGCGGTGACGATGGTCTTGACGCTCGGGGTCAGGGCCTTGGTCAGCTGCATCGCCGCGGTGTTGACCCCGCCGCCGCCGCCGTGGTAGATGGCGGTCTGGCCGTCCTGCAGTTCGCCGATCATGAAGACGTTCAAGAAGGCGGTGATGTACGACTCGCAGACGCAGGCCGCCTCTTCAAAGCTCATCGCTTCGGGGATCGGCATCAGGTGGTTGGCGTAGGCCACGGCGTACTCGGCGTAGCCGCCGCCGCCGACCAGACCCATCACCCGGTCGCCGACCTTCCATTCGGAAATTTCCGATCCGACCGCTTCGACAACCCCGGAAACCTCCAGGCCGAGAATCTCCGAATCGCCGGGAGGGGCGGGGTATTTCCCTTCGCGCTGAACCAGGTCGGGACGGTTGATCGAGGTGGCGGCCACCTTGACCAGAACTTCATTCGGTTTGGGGGCCGGTTTGTCGATTTCGCCAACCTTAAGAACCTCGAGCCCGCCAAAACCGTCAAGTAGAACTGCTTTCATTTGCCATTTCCTCCTGTATAAAATTTCCTATATCCGTGGAATTCCCCAAATAAGGTCGAAATTAAAACAACGTACCGATTATAGGCAATCTCCGGTAGGTTGCAAGGGGAAAGATGTATACGCTCGGCGGTTCGGGCGGCTCAGCCTTTTCGTTCTTTTAGGAATTCGGCGAGGATCTTTCCGGTGTGGGATTTTCTGGTGCTGCGCGCCACCTTCTCCGGCGGTCCCTCGGCGACGATGCGTCCGCCGCCGTCGCCCCCCTCGGGTCCGATGTCGATGAGCCAGTCGGCCTCGGCGATAAGGTCAAGGTTGTGTTCGATGAGAACCACTGAGTGCCCTTCGTCCACCAGTCGGTGGAGGACCCGGATCAACTTTTCGACGTCTGCCATGTGCAGGCCGATGGTCGGTTCGTCGAGCAGGTAGAGGGTATGGATGGGGCCACCTCTGGGATTCCGGCCCATTTTAGCCAGTTCGGTGACCAGTTTGATGCGCTGGGCCTCGCCGCCGGAGAGGGTGGGGCTCTGCTGGCCGAGGGTGAGGTAGCCCAGCCCCACCTCCCGCAACAGGCTCAGGGCGCGGTGAATTTTCTTCTGCACGGTGAAGAATTCCACCGCCTCGTCGACGCTCATGGCCAGTACCTCGGAGATGCTCTTGCCCTTGTAGGTGATCATCTGCGTTTCGGGGTTGAACCGGGCGCCGCAGCAGACCTCGCAGGGGACCCGAACGTCGGGCAGAAAGCTCATCTCGATCTTCTTCATCCCCTGACCGTCGCATCCGTCGCAG
This sequence comes from uncultured Desulfuromonadales bacterium, assembly GCA_945787285.1. GTDB lineage: Bacteria > Desulfobacterota > Desulfuromonadia > Desulfuromonadales > Trichloromonadaceae > CALZIC01. Next base: position 3,659 of record CALZIC010000191.1, on the reverse strand, counting down.
CGCCCCCCCTTGACGTTGAAGGAGAAGCGGGCCGGGCCGTAGCCGCGCATTTTCGCTTCCTGGGTTCCGGCGAAGAGCTTGCGGATATCGTCCCAGAAGCCGACGTAGGTGGCGGGGCAGGAGCGTGGGGTCTTGCCGATCGGGGTCTGGTCGACCTCGAGGACCCTCTGAACCTGCTCCCAACCGTCGATACGGGTGCAGCCGCGCAGCTCAGGCGTCTCTTTGCGACCGCGCTCGAGCAACCGGTGCAGGTTGTCGTGGAGCACGTCGCGCACCAGGCTGCTCTTGCCGCTGCCGCTCACCCCGGTGACGCAGACCAGGCGACCGAGGGGGATTTGCGCACGAACTTTTTTAAGATTGTGAAGCTCGGCGCCCACCACCTCGATTTTCGGCCGGCCTTTGCCCGCGGCAGGGCGCCGTTCCACCAGCGGGTGGCGCAGCGGTTGGGCCAGAAAGCGGCCGGTGATCGAATCGGGGTTGGCCATCAACTCATCGACCGTGCCGGCGGCGGTGACCCGACCTCCGCCGATCCCGCCCCCGGGACCGAGATCGACCACGTGCTCGGCCATGCGGATCGTTTCGTCGTCGTGCTCGACCACCACAATGGTGTTCCCCTTTCCCTCGAGCTTGCGCAGGGTATCGAGCAGCATCCGGTTGTCGCGGGGGTGCAGGCCGATGGTCGGTTCGTCGAGGATGTAGCAGACCCCGCGCAGGTTGGAGCCGAGCTGGCTGGCCAGGCGCAGGCGCTGGGCCTCGCCGCCGCTGAGGGTGGGGGCCGGGCGGTCGAGGCTGAGGTAGGCGAGTCCCACCTCCTGCAGAAAGCCGAGGCGCGAGCGCAGTTCGGGCAGGATGTCGCGGGCGATGTCGGCCTCGCGCCCCTGCAGGTTCATCGTTTCGAAGTGCCGGGCGGTTTTGCCGACGGGCAGGGCGGTCCACTGGGCGATGTCCATTCCCTTAAAACGCACCCCCAGCGCCTCGGGGCGCAGGCGCCGCCCACTGCAGGCAGGGCAGATTGTCTCTTCCCCGCTCTCTTCGGACCAGAGCTTTTCTTCCCCCGTCTGCTCCTCATCGAAACCGGGGAGCGACACCCCGGTGCCGTAGCAGGCCGGGCACCAGCCGTGTCGCGAGTTGAAGGAGAAGAGCCGCGGGTCGAGTTTTTCAAAGCTGCGCCCGCAGCCGGTGCAGGCGCGCAGGGTCGAGTAGATGCGCGCTTGTGCGGCTTTTTTTCCGTTTTTAAGCGGCAGCAGGTGGAGCACCCCCTTGCCGAGGTCGATGGCGCGCTTGAGCAGGAGGGTGAGATCGTGCTCCGAGGCCGGGTCGACCAGAATCTCGCCCACCGGCAGCTCGATGTCGTGCTCCTTGAAGCGGTCGAGGCGCGGCCAGGAGTCGGTGGGGATCCACACCCCGTCGACCCGCAGGTGTTCGAACCCCTTGCCTGCGGCCCACTTGGCGAGGTCGGTATAGTAACCCTTGCGCGCCGTCACCAGGGGGGCGAGCAGGCAGACCGTCCGGCCACGGTAATCCTTTTGGATGGAGGCCAGGATCGACTCGAGGCTCTGCTCCTCGATGGCGATGTCGCACTCGGGGCAGTGCTGGGTGCCGAGCTTGACGAAGAGCAGGCGCAGAAAGTGGTAGAGCTCGGTCATGGTGGCCACGGTGCTTTTGCGCCCGCCGCGGCTGGTGCGCTGCTCGATGGCGACGGTGGGGGGGATGCCGAAGATGGCGTCGACGTCGGGGCGCGCTGCCGGCTGCACAAACTGGCGGGCGTAGGCGTTGAGCGATTCGAGGTAGCGGCGCTGCCCCTCGTTAAAGAGGATGTCGAAGGCGACCGTGCTCTTGCCGCTGCCGCTGACCCCGGTGATGACCGAGAACTTGCCGCGGGGGATGGTGATGTCGACCCCCTTGAGGTTGTGTTCGCGGGCGTTGCGGATGCCGATCTCGTTGCCGGCGTAGACTGCCGTCGATTCCATCATTTGCGGGAGGAGGGGAGAGCCGATCTCTGCTTCGTAGCGTTTCAGAGCGGCCCCGGTGTGGCTGGCGGAGCAGGCCATGACCTCTGAGGGCGTGCCGGCGCAGATGATTTCACCTCCGGCATCGCCTCCTTCGGGGCCAAGGTCGATGATCCAGTCGCAGGCGCGGATGACGTCGAGGTTGTGCTCGATCACCACCAGCGAGTGCCCGACATCGATCAGCCGGGCAAACGCCTTCAGCAGGGTGGCGATGTCGTCGAAGTGCAGGCCGGTGGTCGGTTCGTCGAAGAGAAAGAGTTGGCCGCCCAGGTTCTTTCTGCGGCCCTTCGTTTCGGCCAGGTGACGGGCCAGTTTGAGTCGCTGGGCCTCGCCCCCCGAGAGGGTGGGGACCGGCTGGCCCAGCTTCAGGTAGTGCAGGCCGACTGCCACCAGCGGCTCGAGCACCCGCACCACCTCGCGGTTGCTGGCGAAGGCGGCCAGGGCCTCGGCCACCGTCAGCTCGAGCACCTCGGAGATCGAGCGGGCCTGCCCGTCGTCGATTTCGAGCCGCACCTCGAGGATCTCGGGGCGGTAGCGGCTGCCGTCGCAGTCGGGGCAGCGCAGGTAGACGTCGCTCAAGAACTGCATCTCCACGTGCTCGAAGCCGTTGCCGCCGCAGGCCGGGCAGCGCCCCTGGCCGGCGTTGAAGCTGAAGGTGCCGGCGCTGTATTCCCGCGCCTTGGCCAGGGGGGCGGCGGCGAAGGCCTTGCGGATGGCGTCGAAGGCGCCGACGTAGCTCGCCGGGTTGGAGCGGGCGGTGCGTCCGATCGGCGACTGGTCGACCAGCACCACCTCGCGCACCTGTTCGTGCCCCTCGATCGCCCGGTGCGCGCCGGGCGGCTCCAGCGGCTGCCCTTTGAGCTTGCGCAGGCCGTGGTAGAGGATCTCCTGGATCAGGGTCGACTTGCCCGAGCCACTGACCCCGGTGATGCAGACCATCCTCTCCAGCGGGATCGAAACGTCGATCGCCTTGAGGTTGTTCTGCCGCGCTCCGAGAATCTCGAGCCTGTTCTCTGCCGGTTTGCGGGGCGCGTGCCGGTCGCTCACTCTCAACTGCCCCTTCAGGTACCGGGCGGTCAGGGTCGTGCCCTGGTCGAGCAGGGTGGCGGGGGTGTCGAAGAAGACCACTTCGCCTCCGCGCTCCCCAGGCCCCGGGCCGATGTCGAGAATCCGGTCGGCCGCCAGCATCACCTGGGGGTCGTGTTCCACCACGATCAGCGAGTTGCCGGCGTCGCGCAGCCGGTGCAGCACCTCGACCAGCCGGCCGACGTCGCGCGGGTGCAGGCCGATGCTCGGTTCGTCGAGCACGAACAGGGTATTGACCAGCGAGGTCCCGAGCGCCGTGGTCAGGTTGATGCGCTGCACCTCCCCCCCCGAGAGGGTGCGCGACTGCCGGTCGAGGCTGAGGTAGCCGAGGCCGACCTCGAGCAGAAAGCGCAGGCGGGTGCGGATGCCGTCGAGCAGCAGGTCGGTGGCCCGGTCGAGGGGGGCGGGGAGGCGGATCTTTTCGAAGAAGTCGGCGCAGCGCTCGATCGGCAGCAGCATCACATCGTGCAGGCACAGACCCGGCAGCGCGGCGAAGGCATCGGCGTCCATCGTCACCCCCCCGGGGCGGACGCGTCGCCGCGGGGAAAGGACTCGCTGCGCGCC
>CALZIC010000190.1 GCA_945787285.1 uncultured Desulfuromonadales bacterium | reverse complement strand
AACGTGAATCACGATGACGGCTGAGAGGCCAGGTCAAATCAGTTAGTCAAGTTCGCTCGGTGAACTCAGCGGCAAAGCCCCTCTGGCGCTTTTTCAGAGAGAACCCTCATGGCGGCACGACGTCTGTCACGGCTGCAAAATCGGATTCTGAGATGTTTGCTCGCGCAGTATCAGCGTGCCCAGGGTGGGATCGCCATGGGTCATCTTGCATTGGTGCAGACCTTGGGAGGTGATAAGAGCAATATCAGTCACAGCCTGCGCACGCTGGAGGGGGATAGGTAACACAAACGGCTTTTTATCGCCAGCCCTTCCGGAGCGCAACCCTGAAACGGACCCCTCCCTCCCAACAGTCTAAGTGCTGTAGTATCAGCATGTTAAAGGAGAGAACCATCGATGTCGCAATCAATCCGTAACAAAAACGAAGATTGTTGCAAAGATAAGGCTCAGCAGTGCGGATCAACGGCACGTTAACCCAGCCTTCGTTTAGGACGTTGCCGGTGTCGGAGGCGGCTCAGCTTTACGCCAAAATATTGCTGCCGCATGTATTTCTGTCGTGAAGGGTGCTGTGGAACTTGTGGTATGTTATCAGCAATGACCAAGAAGCGAGCCCTTGTGTGCGCGAAGCAGACAATCCGTAAACGTTAACGTTATTATCGGAGATCATCGGGACTTTTACCAGTTTCGTGACGCTTCTTTGGTTTGCTGGAGCTGTCACTGGGCTGGATAACCGGGCGGGATTCGCCAGAACTTGAGGCCAAGGTGCTCCAACGGCCGCCCCGGGTCGCCAGGGTCTAGGTCATCACGTAGCATCAGCACCAGATCAGAGCTCACAGAGGGAGCGTTTCGGAAATAGCTGTGACCATACCGGTCGAGCTGTGAATCCGCCATGGCCGGGGTGGCAAAGAAATCAACAACCGCAAATTTCGCCTTGCTGAATTCCATCCATGCCTTCAAGTTGTCGGTCGCGTCCTTGGGTCGAAAGGTGCCAACACGTCCCCGGGGGCTGGCAAACAACCGGCTGGCAAGGCCAATGGCCTTATCGGCCGGCGATGTATAGATGGTCCAGCGCTCGACACTCAACGCAAGCTGGTCGCCGCCCATGCGCTGCATGGCAACCTCAACATCCAGGTCCGGCGCTGCAAGTACAAGGTTGTGAATCTTTAACTCCTTCCTCGGGTCGAGGCCCGCGGCGCGCGCCCCTATCGTGAGCTCCCGTACCGCGGCAACGGTGACGTCAGTTCCCCGGCTGTGCGCGATTAGGTGGATTTTTTCCACCCCCGGATGGCGCGCAATGAAATTCAAGACCTCTCGCAGATGGTAGATGGTGAACTCGCTGGACTCCCGATCATAGGTGTAACCGAACAACCCGGGGTAACCGGCGGGCCAGGTGTAGATGATCGGCACGCCAATGCGTCCCAGGAAGTGCCAGAGTTCGGCCATAGCAAAGGCGGCGTCGTCGAAGGTGTTGTTATAGCCGTGAACATAGATAAACACTTCCTTGCGCGATGCGAACTCCAGCTGTCTTACAAAAAACTCCCGAAACGCCTCGGTCGCAGCCTCGTCCCGCGCAACCCATGCAGGCTCCTCAACGACCTTGCCGTCTATCAAGGCGTAAGGCAGGGGCAAATCCTCGCCGCGTCCAAGTTCCGTCACCTCGCGCAGCTCGAGTTTCACGGGTTTGAGCCGCTGCTGCGTCCGGCTTTCCTCCAGCAGTTCCTCCCAACTCATCTCCGCGCCGAGATCCACCACCGCGGTGCCATAGGCCAGTGAGGCGGAGCGGCCGCTGCCGTACCGAAGGCTGCCGTCCTTTGTATGTTCGGGCCGGCGATCGGTAATGTAGAACAGTCGCACCTCCGTGCCCGCAAGCTCTGGGGCCAGCTCCTCATACACATCTCGCTCCTGGTCGAGATACACATTGGGGGTGGGCATCATCAATCTCGGCCCGGCGGCGCAGCCTGCCAGCACTAGGACGAGGCCTAAATGAAAACAGGCGCGACAGCGATCAAGTTTCCGCACAAAAAAGAAAGACATTGTACACCTCCTCTTTGTTCATCGGCACTGGTTCAGTCTCATGGGGATACTTCTTCCCTTTTAAAATAATTACTTATGCCATTTGCATATGGAAAATCTCATGTGCTGATAGCCGCCTCTCGATCACTCCCAACGCCACAGCGGGAACTTCTCGGGTGGTAAAATGGACGCGAATACAATTGTGCACCACCCAATAGACATGTAAAAGCCGTTGCAACCCCGGGGTACTTTTGGCATACATATTGTCTTTAGTACCACAATCTAACTCCCAAATACATCGGCTGGCTCGATCCATCAGGAGAATGGTCCACCCGGGCGATTCATGTGCACAACTCCGGCATGGTCGCGAAATTCATCCCCCAGATCCCCGCCAGGAGTGTGATCGGCATGAAAATCGCTGACAGAATCGTGAGCATGTTGAGGCGGCGGTTGGTCTTGTCCTGCACGTGCATCTGCAAACCGGAGCGCAAGGCGCCAAGGCGTTGATCCAGCCAGTCAAGGGATCTGTCGGCCGCGAACAGAACGCCCCCGAGGCACCCACCGCGCTTCGAGGGGCGCGGGGATTGGCCGACATCCGCCCCCCTGGTTCCGTGCAGGCGCGCAATGCCTCCCAGCATTCCCATTCTCAGAAATCGGCGGCGACCGAGACGCGGCGGTTCCTTTTCATCGAGCAAGTTGCTTCTCACTCTTTCTCCCTTGATTGATCACTGTTGGAGTCACGAGTTTTCTTATCAGCGGTCCTGCAGAGGAGGAAAAGGAGGAAGTTTCCCCACGACGCCCGCCTCACTCAGGCTTTTTCCAACGCCCGAAAAACCAGACAAGCAGAGGATATGTTAACCAGGCAAGACTCCAGATCTTGGACCCCAGCAGGGAGCAAGGCAGGGTAATGAGCGCAGTCACGGGTTCTGCAAGAGTACCGAGTTGTATGTTACGCACTTGCTGGCAAGTGGTATTGTCTGTGATCAGCCGCCGGTTTTTGCCGGCATACCACCAGCCGACCGCCGCCAAGAAGCCGACCGAGGCCGCGGCAATGCTCTGAAGCGCGAGCAAACCCTCATCCCCCTTAAAACCGATGCCCAGCCCAATGGCATACATGTAGAAGAGAAGCAGGAAGATCTGTATGATGGATGCTGCCGTGTGGCAGTTGTCCGTGTATTTCAGGTTGCCGAACAAGGCGTTATTCTGAAGCCAGTAGATGACCACCATTATCAGGCCTATCAGCGAAAAGGGAAACGCCACAGCATTTGCAGCCGCGAACTCTCGCAATGTGCCGCCGGACCAGTTCACACTTGATGGGGTCGGCAGCTCGTAGACAACCAGCACGATCACCAGTGCAAATGTAGCGTCTATGAGAGTCTCCAGACGTTTCAGCTGACGGATTTGCCGCTCTGCGGCTTCCTGGTTATCCAGGTTTTTTTCGGTTCGGTCCATTTGCCGTCCTTTCCCCTTTGAAGCGCATGGTGTTAACTTTCTTAAGTTTTCATGATAAAGGGTTCGCATGCCTCTGCCACTTTGTTCGTTTTTACAACGCCAGACGCGCCCGCAGACCTAATACCCAAATATTATCTTCTTCTGGATTGAGTGCCGGATTGATCAGGAATTGAATACTCGGTGTGATGGAGAATTCCCGCGCCACCTGCAAACGGTAATAGGCTTCCATGGTATACTGGTCATCCAGATCGGAGCCGAAGAGGGCATCGTTGGGTCGACCCCAGTTAACTCCAAACCCCAGTTGATGGCCGAAGCCGGGTGCCCCGATGCCGTTCGGAGCAAAGCCGCCCCCAATACTGACGGACCTCTCCAAGAGGCTGCCGCCGTCTTCCGCAAATCCGCCCCTGACGAACATCAGCCATTTGTCGCCGAAGGTATGTGAAAAGGACAAGAACGCCCCCCAGCCATCCTGGATGCCGATTTCATCCCGCTCGTCCGCATGCCACAAGGTGAGGTGGAGGTTGTCGAGATAGTACTTCTCCCTGGCGGAAGTGGCCCAGCCGATCTCGACGTGCTTGAAGTACTCGTTATCGTTGAAAAATGTGTCAAATCCCTCAAGGGGATCGGTGGGATCCGAGTTCAAGTCCTCAAAACCGGCGATAATGTAGACTTTGTCTGCCAGCCAACCGCCAGCCCCAATGCCCAGTGCGGCATCGTCCGGCAGGTCCATGGTCGCCGCCCCGATACTGAATACGAAGTTATAAAAATCCGTCCAGGGGCTGGTGAGGGCATAGACATCGACCCAGTCGGTTACGTCGAGAAATCCAACAGCAAATCCGAAGCCGTTCTGCCACTCCTGATTCCAGTACAGGTTGGTCAGATGCCAATCGCCGCCGTCATCGGTGAACGGAATTCCAGTAAATCCTGCATAACCGAGGCTTTCCAGGGCAAATTCCCCGGGCAGGTTATCCGTGTAACGGTGACGATGCTCGACCAGGTAGACCAGCGTGCCGGTTGAATTTGAATCTTCGCCACGCCCCAGGAGCTGCCAAAAGCCGGAAAAGCGTAACACAGCACTGGCGGCATCATCATCTGTTCCCGGCAAACTGTCACTGGCTTTCAGAAAAATCGGATAGTAGTCCAGCGCATAGGTGTAACCATACTTTTCCAGGATCCGGTCTTTCCATTCATAATAGGGTTTCAGAAACTCGAACTCATAGAGTGTATCCTTATCAACGCGTTCCGATTCGATCCGGTTTGGAACCGTATCCGGCCCCCCGAACCTTGCCTGTTGCTCGTCCATTGACGGTTCAGACGATTGGGCGAATCCGGTTTGTACCGTCCACAGTACAAGCAGCACAACAAGCAACAGAATGTATGATTTCCGCCATTGTAATCTGTTGTTTTTCTCTTTTTTCATCATGTCCCCCGTTTCGTAGGCGTTCTAGGCGTCCAAATAGACCAAGATATTTAAATTTGTGTTAAATTTTGGATTCCAATTCTTGTGCTATTAACAGACCGATGCTAGGCCCTGGTCTTTGGATGCTGGAAGGAATCAGGATTTTTTCTCTTTTTGATTGATCCAATATCCGGTATCACTTCGCTCAGGCAACAAAGCGGATAATACTGCCAATTGCCGGTTTTAGTCGGAGCTTCGTTGGAATCGCTTCTCTTCTTCTACCACCCGAAATAAATGCTTAGGACAGACGAGAAAGAGCTGACGGTGCTTGCACCCCGCCAACTCTTTCTTCCAGCAATTCAAACATCCGCGGATGCTTCGTCCTGAATAAATACGTCACCGTATTAATGAATCAATGGACTTAGGCTTCTTTTACATTTGCTCGCACGTCGTAGGTTTCAGAGCCAAACCACTCCAGCATCCGTACGTTGACATCATCTGGGTGAGACAGCATAGACCAATGACCACCTTGAATGAATTCAATACGGCACTCAGCATCAACATGTTTAGGAGTATCAATAGCCTGAGTCGGCCACAGGAACATATCGTCCTTAGGGTAAATCACCATAGTCGGCACCGTGGTGTTCGGATAGACCTTCGGATCTCTGGCCGTTGCCAGGTAGTCCAGGACCATAGGGTTGGCTATGTCATAGTTTAGCCATTCGATATGGCCGGTTTCTTTGATTGCGTTCTTGACCGCTTCCGCTTCAGGGTGCTGAACGAAAAAAGTATCGTAGTAGCGGAAGTCGTTCTCCATATAGAGTTCTTCCATACCAGCTTGAGTATGATGGTACGTAAACCAGTGGGTCTTAGC
>CALZIC010000189.1 GCA_945787285.1 uncultured Desulfuromonadales bacterium | reverse complement strand
AGACTCGCGCATAACCTCACCGAGCTTGCCGGTAACCGTAAGCTTTCCCTGACCGGGAAGGACGACGGTCTCAATGGTCAGCATTTCTCCGCCGACCTCTGTCCAGGCCAATCCGGTCGCCAGGCCGACCCGGTTTTCGTCTTCCTTGAGACCGTAGCTGAAACGGGGCACGCCAAGATATTTTTTCACCTGCGGCACGCCGACCGGGAACTTCTTCTTCTTGTCGACCGACTTGACAAGCTCCCGGGCGATCTTGCGACAGACGTTGGCCACCTCGCGTTCAAGGTTGCGAACACCGGCCTCCCGGGTATAGCGCCGGATAATTTCATACAGCGCCGAATCCGAAAAGCTAACCCGGTCGGAATTGAGACCGTGAGCCTCCAACTGCTTGGGCAACAGATAGCGGTGCCCAATGGCCAGTTTCTCCTCTTCGGTATACCCTTCGATACGAATAATCTCCATCCTGTCCTGCAAAGGCCTCGGTATGGAGTGCAGAGTATTGGCTGTGGCCACAAAGAGCACATCGGAGAGATCATACTCGATATCGAGAAAGTGATCGCCGAAGGTGCTGTTCTGTTCCGGGTCGAGCACCTCCAACAACGCCGAAGACGGATCCCCACGAAAATCGGTGCTCATTTTGTCGATTTCATCGAGCAAAAAAACCGGGTTCTTCACACCGACCTTACGCAACCCCTGGATTATCTTGCCGGGCATGGCTCCGATATAGGTACGTCGATGCCCTCGAATCTCGGCTTCATCGCGCATGCCGCCAAGGGACATGCGGGTGAACTTGCGACCGAGCGACTTGGCCACCGAACGTCCGAGGGACGTTTTCCCGACCCCCGGGGGGCCGACAAGGCAAAGGATCGGCCCCTTGATCTTTTTCACCAGGGCCTGAACCGCAAGATATTCGACGATACGCTCCTTGACCTTTTCAAGGCCATAGTGGTCGGCATCGAGAATCGCCTCGGCACGCTCAAGGTCGTTGCGGTCCCGAGTCCCCTTGCGCCAGGGGAGAGACACCAGCCAGTCGATGTAATTGCGTACGACCGTGGCTTCGGCCGACATCGGAGACATCATTTTCAGCTTGCGCAACTCGCCCAGGGCCTTTTCAGTCGCCTCCTTGGACATGCGCTTCTTGCTGATCTTCTCTTCGAGTTCGCGAATTTCCTGTTTGAACTCGTCTTTTTCACCGAGTTCCTTCTGGATTGCCCGCATCTGCTCGTTGAGATAATACTCTTTCTGGCTCCGCTCCATCTGGCTTTTGACCCGGCTACGGATCTTTTTCTCGATCTTGAGAATTTCGACTTCCCGCTCCATTAAACCGAGCAGATGCTCAAGACGATCGAGGGGACCGACCAGGGCCAGAATCTCCTGCTTGTCCTGAATACGGATATTCAGGTGGGCAGCGATCGTATCGGCCATCCGTCCAGGATCTGTAATTCCGGAAACAGAAGCGGCCGTCTCGCCGGGAATTTTCTTACCGAGATCGACGTAGGTTTCGAATGTATCGCAGACACTGCGCAGCAGGGCCTCAACTTCAGGCGACTCTTCCGGAAGATCGTGCAGCGCCTCAATGCTGGCGAAGGCGCATTCTCCCCCTTCGTCATAGTCCTTAATGCGGCCCCGATGCTTTCCTTCAACAAGGACCTTGACCGTCCCGTCCGGCAGCTTCAAGAGTTGAATGACCTGCCCGACAGTTCCGATCGGATAGATGTCCTCTTCACCCGGGTCGTCGGTTTTCGGATCGACCTGGGTCGTCAGGAAAACGGTCTTATCCTTCTCCATGGCCGTCTCAAGTGCCTGAATCGATCGAGGCCGGCCGACAAAGAGCGGGGTTACCATGTAGGGAAAAATGACAATATCACGGAGCGGCAGGAGAGGATAGACAGGGTTCTCCAGTATGTCATCCCGAGTGCCGTCGTTATCTAATAATTCGGTCATAGCTCTCAGAACGTCCCCTGAAATCGGGTGAAGTTAACCAGCGGTGGGGGAGTATTCCCGCCACCGCTGCAGAATAAAGGCAGGAGCGTCAGGCAGATTCGGCGCATTCATAAAGGACGATCGGCCTGGCTTGATTGTGAATCACGTCTTCGTTGATGACCACTTCCTTGACCCGGTCCTGGGAAGGAATGTCGTACATCACATCGAGCATGGAATTTTCGAGAATGGAACGCAACCCGCGCGCTCCGGTTTTGCGCTTGAGTGCTTCTTTGGCAATGGCGACCAGCGCGCCGTCGGTGAACTTCAGGGAAACCTTCTCCAACTCAAACAGCTTCTGATACTGCTTGACCAGAGCGTTCTTCGGCTCCTTGAGGATCTGAATGAGAGCCTCCTCGTCGAGTTCACTGAGGGTGGCGACGACCGGCAGTCGACCGATAAATTCGGGGATCAACCCGTATTTGAGCAGGTCCATCGGCTCAACCTGGGCCAGAAGTTCGCCGAGTTTTTCTTCGCTCTTCTGGCGCACCTCAGCTCCGAACCCCATCGACTTGGACCCGGAGCGACGGCTGATAACATCCTCAAGCCCGGAAAAGGCGCCACCGCAGATGAAGAGGATATTGGTCGTATCGACCTTCAGGAACTCCTGCTGCGGGTGCTTGCGCCCTCCCTTGGGAGGAACGCTGGCCATGGTCCCTTCGATGATTTTCAGCAGCGCCTGCTGCACGCCCTCCCCGGAGACGTCCCGGGTGATCGATGGCGAATCGGACTTGCGGGCGATCTTGTCGACTTCGTCAATATAGATAATGCCCTTCTGAGCCTTTTCTATATCGTAGTCGGCCGACTGCAGAAGGTTGAGGATGATATTCTCAACATCTTCGCCAACATACCCCGCCTCAGTGAGGTTGGTCGCATCGGCGATGGCGAAAGGAACATTGAGTATCTTCGCCAGCGTCTGGGCAAGGAGCGTCTTGCCGCTGCCGGTCGGTCCAAGCAGCAGGATATTGCTTTTCTGCACTTCGACATCCCCGGTTTTGCCGGCGAACTCGACCCGCTTGTAGTGGTTGTAAACGGCAACCGCCAGAACCTTCTTGGCCAGATCCTGTCCGACTACGAAATCGTCCAGGGCGTCCCTGATTTCATGCGGTTTGGGCAGATTGGCCGTACCGGCTTGGGATGAATCCTCGAGCTTGGCCTCTTCGGCGATAATATCCTTGCAAAGCTCGATGCACTCGTCGCAGATATAGACCGCCGGCCCTGCAATAAGCTTCTTTACCTCATCCTGGGCCTTGCCGCAAAATGAACAAGTCAGCTGTCCAGTCTGGGTTTCGTCTCGACTCACTAAAATTCCTCCGCGTTAAAAAGTCAGGCTTTTCTCTTTACGATGTCGTCAATAATACCATACTTTTTTGCGGCTTCGCTACCCATGAAAAAATCCCGCTCCGTATCGACGGCAATCCGCTCGAGCGGCTGCCCGCTGTGATCGGACAGAATCTGATTCAGCAAGTCCCTCATTTTGAGGATTTCCTCAGCGTGGATCTTGATGTCGGTCGCCTGCCCCTGGAACCCGCCGAGTGGCTGGTGAATCATCACCCGCGAATTGGGAAGGGCAAAACGCTTACCCTTGGTGCCTGCGGCCAGCAGCACAGCCCCCATGCTCGCCGCCTGCCCGACGCAAATGGTCGAAACCGGGGCCTTGAGGTACTGAATGGTATCATAAATCGCCATCCCGGCGGTCACCACCCCACCTGGAGAATTGATGTAGAGGAAAATATCCTTTTCAGGATCTTCCGACTCCAGAAAAAGCAACTGGGCGATGATCAGATTGGCCATATGGTCTTCGACGGGACCACCCAAAAAGATGATTCGATCTTTAAGCAGACGTGAATAAATATCATAAGCGCGTTCGCCACGGCCCGTCTGCTCGACCACCATCGGGATGAGACTCATATGATTTACTCCTTATCCTGATTCTTGTCAGCCAGCTGCTCCTTGTCGACTTCTTCAATGGTAGCACTATCGAGCAGGAACTGCACCACCTTCTCTTCAGCGATCTGGGACACCAGCCCGCGACGGGCTTCGGCGGACGCATAGTGCTTTTGGACCGCATCGAGAGGGGCGTTGGACATGGCGGCGATTTCTTCAAGTTTGCCATCGATTTCGCCATCTTCAACCTTGAGCTCTTCCTGACCGGCAATAGCCTCGAGAATAATGCTCCCCTTTACCTGGCTGACGGCGGTGTCGCGGTACATCTGCTTAAAAGTCTCTTCGTTCATGCCGAGCATCTCAAGGCTCATCCCCTGATTCTGCATCCGGGCGCGAATATTGCCCAACATGTAGTCGAGCTGGCTGGCCACCATGCCTTCGGGAACCTCGATCGGGTTGCGCTCAACCAACTCGGCAACCAGCTTCTCCCGCAGATCCCCGTCGATCCGATTCTTCTCCTGGAGATTGTGGTTTTCCTCGAGCTTTTCGCGCAGCTCCTTCAGAGACTCCAGGCCGAACCCCTTGGCAAACTCGTCGTTGATTTTGGGGGCCACCTTCTCCTTGATTTCGTGCAGCTTGACCTTAAAGACCGCGGGTTTGCCGGCCAGATCCTTGTTGCCGTACTCTTCGGGGAAGGCCACCTCGACATCCTTCTCGTCTTCGCGCTTCATCCCTTCAAGCTGCTCTTCAAACCCCGGGATAAACGAGCCGGAGCCGAGTTCAAGCTCGTGCCCCTCGGCCTTGCCGCCCTCAAAGGCCACCCCGTCGATGGACCCTTCGAAGTCGATAACGACAAAATCACCGGTGCGGGCCTTCTTGCGGCTGGTCACTTCGAGCTCAGAACGGCCGGCTGCCATCTCCTCGATGCGCTCGTCGATGATTGCCTCATCAAAAACAAGCTTTTCCTTCTGCAGGCTGACCCCTGTGTAGTCCTTCGCCTCGACCTCGGGCTTGATATCAACCTGCGCCTCGTAGGTAAAGACCTTCCCCTTTTCAAGAGGGCTGTTCTCGACGATCTCCGGATCGGAAACAGCGGCAATGCGATGCTCGACCAGGGCCTTGAAATAGGAGTCATTGATCAGACGACCAAGAACCTGCTCTTCCATCTGGGGCCCATAATACTTCTCGATAACCGAACGAGGAATCTTACCCGGGCGAAAACCTTTAACCTTGGCGGTTTTACCAATCTTGCGATACGCTTTTTCGATCTCGGCATCGACCACATCGGCAGGGACTTCAAAGGAGAGCTTCTTCTTGATGCTGCTGACTTCTTCTATGGAGACGTTCATTTTTACCTCACATGGACTTGGTGTTTGTTTCGCGAAAGGAGAAACCGCAGACGATACGCCTGCGGGCCGTTTATAGATACGAGCGCTTACCGCGCTGCGATTGAGAAGTGGTGCGAGAGGGGGGAGTCGAACCCCCACGGTTGCCCGCTGGATCCTAAATCCAGTGCGTCTGCCAATTCCGCCACTCTCGCATCAAGACAAGATCTGAAAACATAGACTCAACAGGACACATAATCAACAAAGGCCCCCTGCGGGGCACGCCCGACAAAGAGCCCCTGCTGAATCCCGAGAAAACCGACCGGCGGGCCAGCACCCGATACGCCTTTTGAAAACAAAAAGGCCCAGCCTTTTGCCGACTCACCTGTGACATGGAGCCACATTCGACTAGTACGGTAAAAAGCAGGGCCAGGAAAATCAATGGGGTGAGTGAAGGGGATCGAACCCTCGACAACTGGAGCCACAATCCAGTGCTCTACCGACTGAGCTACACCCACCACAAAAGCGGTGCCGATACTAGCCAAGAGCATTGCTCTTGTCAATGGGAAATAAACACATATTCCCATTTAATTTTAAAGTGGCGCGCCAGGGAGGACTCGAACCCCCGGCCCACGGCTTAGAAGGCCGTTGCTCTATCCAGCTGAGCTACTGGCGCAATGGTCGGGGCGAGAGGATTCGAACCTCCGACATCCTGGTCCCAAACCAGGCGCGCTACCAGACTGCGCTACGCCCCGAAGGC
>CALZIC010000188.1 GCA_945787285.1 uncultured Desulfuromonadales bacterium | reverse complement strand
TTCTCCGATGAGGAGCTGGCGGTGTTGTAAGGGGAAGACATCAGCAGTCAGCAGTCAGCTTAAAACCTTGACAGGCTAAACAGCTGTTCCTACGCTTTCGCTGATAGCTGATAGCTGATAGCTGATAGCTGATAGCTGATAGCTGATAGCTGATAGCTGATAGCTGATAGCTGATAGCTGATAGCTTCAATAAGAAACGCCCCTACCGTATCGGAAGGGGCGTTTCTTTATTGTGCATCGAGGGCGGTGGCGATCTCCCGGGCCAGTCTCTCGATCAGCCGGTTCTGGGTCATCACCAGGTCGGGATAATCCGGCCCGGCGACCTGGCACAGCTCCGAGGCGTGAATTCGGCGGTTGCTGCCGTCGGCGTCGGCGATCGACCAGCGGGCCCTGAGGGTGACCTGGCAGTCCGGGGCGCCGTCGAACTGGAGCAGGGCGATGGAGATGCGCAGCTGGGGCTCGAAGCGTTCGTCCCAGGGGGCGAAGGCGATGTTTCGGGAACCGGTAAGGCGCACCAGGTTTTCGGTGAGGGTTCGCAGAAACTGCCGTTTCAGCGGTCCGGCCCAGCGGTGCAGTTCAGTAACCGACAGGCGGTTGGGCCCGGTGCGCACCATGATCTCGGACCGGTCTAGGGCTTCGGGAAAATCATCCAGAGCCACTCCGATGGCCTGGTGTGACGAGGCATCGCTCACGGTCGCCGTCGGGGCAAGAGTATAGTAGGCCGCCGGCGGGGTGGCGGCGCAGCCGACCAGCAGAAGGGTTAGCACAATGGCGAGGCGGGCGGGCATCATGGTTCGCTCCTTTGTTTTCCGCGAATCAGCGATTCAGGATGTCGTTCGAGGTAGTCGGCCAGGGCTTTGACGCTGCGCGAGGCTTTCTGAAATTCTTCCATCGCCTCGCGGGTTTCATGGCTCATACGCGAGTCGGGGCCGAGGTTTTTGCGCACGTCTTCGAGGGTTTTTCGCAGTTCGTCCATGGTGTTTCGGGCTTCGGGGGTCAACGAACCAAGGTTGTTGCCGAGTCCGTTCGCCAGGACCCTGACGTCCTTCAGGGTCGAATCGAGGGTCGCCATGGCGTTTTGCAGGCTGCTGCTCAGTTCATCGTAGGGCACGGCGTCAAGCTTTTTCAACAGGTGGTTGAAGGTGCCGGCGATTTCCTCATAGGGTGTTTTGAGGGTCGGCATCTCGGGGTAGGTACCGCCGTAGACGACGCTGGCCTTGGGAGCATCGGGAAAAATATCGAGGGCTACGGTCAGTTGCCCGGTCAGCAGGTTGGCTAGCTTGAGCTGGGCCCGCAGCCCGCTCTCAACGAGTTGCCCCATGAGTTTTTGTCCTTCAACAGGCCCCTGACCGGTGATGTTGATGCGCTCAGGTTCGACCTCGGCGACCACCGGTATGCGAAACTCAAGGCGGTCCATATCGAGATCGAGGCTGACCGCTTTGACCTGGCCGATGCGAATTCCCCGAAACTCAACCGGCGCACCGGGCGCCAGCCCGCGCACCGACTCATTGAAGTACATGACAAAGTACTGTTTGCGCACGTACTCCTGTTCCAGAATGCTGCGCCGGTTGGGGTAGAGACGAAAGGTGGTGAATTCTTTTGCGATCTCCTCCTGCTGCTGGGGCACGGGGTTTTCAAAGGCGATGCCCCCGGATACGATCGTTTCGATCGACTCGGTATCGACGGTCAGTCCCGAGGCGTCGACGGTAATATCGATGCCGTCGGCCTTCCAGAAGCGGGTCCCGGTGAAGACCCGTTTATGGTAGGGACTGTCGACAAACACCTGGAGGTCGATAATGTCTTCCTTCTCATTGAAGGAGAACCCGGTGACCCGGCCGACCTGGATCTGCCGATGGTAGACTGGGGACCCGACGTTCAGCGCTCCCAGGCGTTCGGCTTTGATGTTGAACTGCCGGCCCATCTCCTCCCCGGTGATGACCGGCGGGCTCTCGAGACCGATGAAGCGGGTGGTCGCTTCGCCTTTTTCGCCGGGTGACAGGGCAATATAGGCTCCTGAAAAGAGCGTACTCAGACCGGAGACCTCGCGGGCGGAGACCCGGGCTCTTACGATCCACAATTTTGTTGTTTCGGTGAGAAAGGGGGAGGCCTGTTTGTCCATGCGGGCGGTGACCAGCACATGCTCGAGGTCCTCATCGAGGCTGACCGTTTCGACCAGGCCGAGGTCGACATCGCGGTAGCGGATTCGGGTCTTTCCGGCCTCGAGGCCCGCTGCCGAGTCGAACTGGATGGTAATGAGCGGTCCCCGCTCGTTGATCGTTTTCCAGCCGAGCCAGCCTCCGACCAGGGCCGCCACAATCGGGATCAGCCAGACGATGGACGGGGTTTTGCGTCTTTTGACGACAGCCTCAGCTGCCTCCTGATGCTCGCTATCGGTGTCGGTCATCGGTGTTCTCCATAGAATCCCAGATCAGGCGGGGATCGAAGTTTTCTGCGGCCAGGATGGTCAGGATCACCACCAGAGCGAAAAAAATGGCGCCGGGGCCGGCGTCGATATTGGCGAACGCCCCCAGTTTTACCAGGGCGACCAGAATCGTGACCACATAGATATCGACCATCGACCAGCGGCCGATCATCTCGGTCAACCGGTAGAATCGAGTTCTTTCAACGGGTCGCCAGCGAGAATGGCGATGCACCGACAAGAGGAGCCCGCCGAGGATCATCATTTTCAGCAGGGGGACAAAGATGCTGGCAATAAAAATGATCAGCGCGATCGGCCACATGCCGGTGGCGAAAAAATAGATCACCCCGCTCATGATGGTGTCATCCTGGGCGCTCCCCAGGGACACCGTATGGGTGACCGGCAGCAGGTTGGCCGGAACATACAAGATCATCGCGGCGATCAGGTAGGCCCAGCTGCGGTTGATGCTGTCCGGTTTGCGCAGATGCAGATGAGCGCCGCAGCGGGGGCAGACACCATGATCCGCGGGCAGGCGCGACAGCAGGTGGCAGCTGTGGCAACTGGCGAGCCCTGCGGCCCGTGCGGTTCTGGCCTCCGTCATGGCTTGTCCAGGGCGTCCCAGATGAGCCTGGGGTCGAGAGAGGCCGAGGCCGCCGCCAGAACGAAAATGAGCAGGGCAAAGGCATAGACGGCGATGCCCGGCACGATGGTGGCGAGCTTGGCCAGTTTGACCAGCGATACCAGGATGCCGAGCATGAAGACCTCCATCATGCTCCAGGTGCGTACCTTGGTGAGGCAGCGCCAGACCAGGGCGAGTTTCCAGGGCCTGCGGTCGAACTTCAGGGGCACGAAGATGTAGAGGAGGCCGAGGATTTCGATCAGGGGAACGATCTGGGAGGTCAGCATCACCAGGGCGGCCAGAACCTGCATTTTTTGATCGTACAGTTCGAGGATGCCGGTAAACAGTGTGGTTTCGCGGACAATCCCGGCACTTTTCATGGCCAGAAAGGGAAAGGTATTGGCAAGGACGAACAGCACCAGCCCGGTCAGGGCCATGGCCAGGGTGCGGTCGAGGGGATTGCGCTTGCTTCGGTACAGAACTGAGCCGCAACGCGAGCAGAAGGCCACGCCTCCCTCGGGGAGGGGACGGACCGTATGCATCAGGTCGCAATCGTTGCAGGCAATCAGGTTATTCATCAATGTTTTTTCCTCGCGATAACATCCCAATTTTATAATGTTTTCGGGGGAATATCAATGCCTGCGCACTATTTCCGGGGCTTCGGCATGCTCCGCCAGAGCCGAGAACGGCAGATATCGGTGGGCAATGGAGATTAGTAGAACGCTTTAATTCTATGGAGTTTACATTTTTCACTTCATGAATTGGAGTCAATATGGTAGCATCTGCGGCGGTTCAGACGTATACAGTATACAGTTTATGTGGTATCGCAACCCGTTTCTGGCCCTGGGCCAAAATCCAAAAGAACGATGAAGGAGGCACAAAATGAAGAAATTTCTGATTCTCACCGTAGCTGCAGCACTCTGTTTCAGCACCTCGGCTTTCGCCGGCAGCGGCAGTGGCCACGGTGCCGCTCACTGGGGCTATACCGGCGAAACCGGCCCTGCACACTGGGGAGAAACCTATCCCGACTGCAACGGCACAAAGCAGTCCCCGGTCGATATCGTCGTCGCCAAAGCCAAAGAAAAGGACCTTCCGGCGATCTCTTTCGACTACAGCCAGGTTCCCGTTCAGGTGGTTAACAACGGTCACACCATCAAGGCCGACTACGAAAGCGGCAGCAAGATCGAAGTTGGTGGCCAGCAGTTCGACCTGCTTCAGTTCCATTTCCACACCCCCAGCGAGAACACCGTCGACGGCAAGTTCTTCCCCATGGAAGCTCACCTGGTTCATAAGGACGCCAACGGCAAGCTCGGTGTTGTCGGGGTGATGTTCGAAGAAGGGGCCTTCAACCCGGTTGTCGAGAAGATCTGGCGCTACATGCCCGCCAAGGCCAATTCCAAAATGCTGGCCAGCGACAGCGTCGATGCCAACGGCATGCTTCCCGAGAGCAAGGAGTACTACTCCTTCGACGGCTCTCTGACCACACCTCCCTGCTCCGAAGGGGTCAAGTGGATGGTGCTGAAGACCCCCGTTTCCGCTTCGGCCGCTCAGATCCGCAAGTTCGAGCGGACCATGAAGCACGCCAACAACCGTCCGGTTCAGCCTTTGAACGGCCGTGTTGTTTCCAAGTAAGTACAGGCTGTCAGAATAAAAAAGGCCGCCCTGCCACTGTGCAGGGCGGCCTTTTTTTGTGTCGAATCTCAGGCCTAAGATCCATGTAGGGTGGGCTGCGCCCACCATCTTATGGATGTTATGTATTGCCCAATAACGGTGGGCACAGCCCACCCTCCAAAAAGCTAAACGATGTTCCAGGTTCCACGTTCAGATAGTTCAAACTCCGAACCTGGAACCCGGAATTTTAAACCCAGAAGTTTTACCGCCTCACTTGGTTCCTGTTGCCGGGATAATCGGTTCAATGATTTTCAGCGGGGCGTTGAGAACTCTTTCGGCGAACCTCAGCAGTCCCGAGCCGACTTCCGAAGGGGAAAGGATGGTAACCCTGGGGTCTGTGATATCCCCTTGTGCGCTGACCGGAATCGAAACCAGGCTGCCGCCGAGCAGGTAATTGATGCCGGGTATCTTTTTGATAACCGTATTGAAGGTCTTCATCGGTTCCACAAGCAATTTGACATCCATTGTTTTACGGCCGAGGTCAAATTCACCGGTGCCGACCACCTCCATGGTCTCGCCATCGAGGAAGAATTCATTGAGGAAGAATCGGCCGTCCTTCAGGTGCCCTTTGGCGGTGATGGCGTCGTAGGGGAAACCCTTGCGCTTCAGGTCGGGGTACTTCCCTTTATAGATCTCGGTGACATTGACGATTTCCAGAATCCTGGAGAATAGCTTGTGGCGGGTGATCTGACCCTTTCTGGCAGTAATCGACAGCGACCCCCTTAAGGCATTCATCAGGGTATCGACCGGGCCCCGGGCGAAAATCCGGCCGGTCAGATCAAAGGCGCCTGTCATTTTGATCCGGTTGTCGGTCAGGCAGGCGTAGCTGGCGGTCAGTTGCTGATTTACGGCGCTCGGTTGAAAATCGAGGGCGAGTCCCTCGCCGGTTGCCGTCAGGGTGCCGGGAGTGGAAATGCCGCACAGTTGGGCCTGGTCGACCTTGACGGCTACGGTGCCGGGCCCGATGGAGATTTCAGCTCGAACCGGCTGCCAGGTGAAGCGTTGCCAGGTGAAGGATTTGGCACTGAGGCGTATTTTTCCGGAAACCGGCAAATCCCATGGCGGCTTGTCTGGTTCGGTCCCCTTGACATCTTTTTCGGCCACAACGAACTGATCGATGTCGTTCCATGGAATGTCTCCGGCAGAGACGTTCAGATCAAGCACATAGCCTTTAGCGGCAATATCGACGCCGCCTTTGATGGCGGCCCGCTGCTTGCCCCATGATAAGGCTGAGTTGCTGATGTCGATACGGTGTCC
>CALZIC010000187.1 GCA_945787285.1 uncultured Desulfuromonadales bacterium | reverse complement strand
CAGCGTCATGGACACGATGCCGTTATCCCCCGTACTCCTGAAGGCCTCGAACCGCTGTTCGGCATCTATGGCAAGGGGTGCCTCGAGCCGATGCGCGCACAGCTCGAGGAGGGCAATTTTCGCATCTTCGATTTCTACGACCAGGTACGCATCCGCTACCTTGAAGAGACAGAACTACCCCACGGCTGGCAGCGCACCCTGGCCAACGTCAATACCCCCGCAGACCTCGACGCTCTGAAGAAAACCTGACAATACGCCCTTCACTCCCCGAATAGCCGGAGAAAACACCCCCATGCTCAGCTACCTCGAAGCAATCCGCATCGTGCTCGACACGATCCGCCCTCTTCCCCCGGTGGATGTTGCCCTCCCCGAGGCTCTCGGCAGAGTACTCGCCTCACCCGTATCGGCAGCCTGGGACCTGCCCCCTGCAGACAACTCGGCGATGGACGGCTACGCCTTCGCCTTTGCTGAACAAACCGCCGGAGATCGGCTGCAGGTCAGCGGGTTTGTGCCGGCCGGCTCGCCCGAGCAGCCCCCCACCGCGGCGGGCCAGGCCGTCAAGATCATGACCGGCGCCTCCCTGCCCGCCGGATGCGATACCGTCGCCCCCATCGAAGAGGTGCGTGTTCACGACACGGACATATGAACTGCTCAAAAACCCGAAACAGGGTAATCATGTCCGCCGGCGCGGAGAAGAGCTGACCCGCGGCGAGCCCCTGCTCACCGCAGGGACCCCGATTCACTCGGGAGAACTCAGCCTCCTGGCCGCCGCCGGCATCGAGCGGGTGCGGGTTTACCCTGCCCCGCAGGTGGCCGTCCTCTCCACCGGCGACGAACTGGTGGAACTCGGCGATGTCCCAGGCCCGGGGCAGATCGTCAACTCCAATTTCCACCTCCTCTCGGCCCGCCTGCGCGAGGAAGGGTGCACCGCCATCCCCCTCGGCATTGCCCGGGACACGGCCGACGACCTCTCGGTCAAAATCGAAGCGGGCCTGCAGGCCGACCTGCTGATCAGCACCGGCGGCGTTTCGGTGGGCGACCGCGACCACGTTCAAGAAACCCTCGGCCGCCACGGCTTCGAACTCGGTTTCTGGAAGGCGGCGATCAAGCCCGGCAAGCCGGTGCTGTTCGGCACCGCCTGCGGCACCCCGGTCTTCGGCCTGCCCGGCAACCCGGCCGCCTCGGCGGCCACCTTCGAACTCTTTGTCCGCCCCGCCCTGCGCCTGCTGGCCGGGCATCGCGATCCCCTGCCGCCGCGCATGAAGGTCACCCTGGCCGAAGAAATTACGGGGGGTGAAAAGAGGCAGCGCGTTATCTGGGGGGTCCTCGAAGATCAGGACGGCCGCTACTTATTCGTTCCTTCCCCCCGCCAGGGCTCGGGGCAGAATCGCAGCATCCAGGGGGCCCAGGCGCTGCTGCCGGTCGATGGCGGAAGAGAAGGGATTAGCGCGGGGACAGAGGTCGAGGTATTGCTGCTGAGAATGCCGCCTGGGCGTTCCATGTAGGAATGGGCTGTCCGTTTGTTGATTGTTTTTTCAGGAATAGATTCAAGGTCAGAGCTCCCCGCCACGGCGTTCCCCGGCGGCAAGACAGAGGGCGACGTAGATACGGGCGGCGGCTTCGACTTCGCTGAGGGAGGTCTGCTCGTCGGGGGTGTGGGCGGTCTCCAGCGAACCGGGGCCGAGGATCAGCGGGCTGACCCCGGCCTCGAAGAAGAGATTGCCGTCCGAGTGGGAACGAAACGCGTCGTACTGCAGCGGCAGGTTGAGCCGCGGGTAGATTTCTTCGAGTTCGGCGGCCAGCCAGTTGTCGGTGTCGAGCCGGTAGCCGCGCGAGTCGAAGGTGAAGGTCATTTCGATGTCGAGGTCGGCGACGAATTCGGTGGCCCCCTCGACCTGACTTTCCATCCCCTGGCGCACGCTGGCCGGATCGGTTTCGGGGGGCAGATGCAGGTCGATCCAGGTTTCACAGCGGTCGGGAACCACGAAGCCGGCCCTCGACGAGCTGAGTTCGCGGATCGAGTAGACCAGCTCCGGAGTCTCGCGGCTGAACAGGGGATGGCGGCCTAAGTGCAGCAGCACCCGCAGCATCGATTCGATGGCGTTGTGCCCCAGTTCGGGGAGCGAGGAGTGGATTCGCCGGCCGCGGGTGACCAGCCCGGCTTCGAGGTAGCCGTAATGGCTGAAGCAGGGTGAGAGCGAGGTCGGCTCGCCGATCACCACCCAGGGCGGCTTTTCGCCGGTAAGAAAGGCGGCGCTGCCGTCGCCGTTCTCTTCTTCACCCACCACCAGCAGCAGCCCGACCGGCGGCCGCTCCTCTTCGGGCAGGGTGGCGAGAGCAAGAAAAGTCTCGACCATGGCGGCGCACCCCCCTTTCATGTCGGCGCTGCCGAGGCCGCGCACCACCCCCCACTCTTCCTGCGGCTCGAATTCTTCCAGGTCCCAGGCCGGCACGGTATCGACGTGGCCGACCAGGTAGAGGCGCGGCGGCTCCCGGGTCAAACTCACCCTGAGGTTGTAGCGGTCTTCCTCGACCACCTGGCGCTCGACGGTGAAACCGGCCCGTTGCAGAAGCCCCTCGAGGTAGAGCTGAACATCCTCCTCCTTGCCGGCCGGCGAATAGATTTCGAGCATCTCCATCAGGGTTTTACGCAGCCGCTCTGGATCGATGGCGTGCCAGAGCAGTTCGAGGCTCTCACTCATGCGGGCTTACTCCGTTTACGGCGGGTTTTGCGGGACAGGTTGAGGGTCATGTAGACGTGCTGCTGGATGTTGCCGAACCCCTGCTTCTCGAAAAAACGGATGCCCGCCTCATTGTCGGCATCGGTGTCGATGATGATCATCCGCACTCCTTGCTCGCGCATGCGCCGCTTGGTTTCCTTAAACAGGGCGGAGCCGACCCCTCCCTTCTGAATCCCAGGTTTTACAGCCAGCCAGACGAGGTAGCCGTATTTCCAGGCGGAGTTGCTTTTCTCGACAGTGGTGCCGAGGGCGAAACCGAGAATCTCTTCATCCTGTTCGGCGACCAGGCAGAGTTCGCTGTCCGAGTTGAACAGGGTGGTGATTTCGTACTCGTCCCAGGTGCGGTACATGCTGGGGGAATAGTCGGAGGTAAACAGGTCTTCGCCGATGTAAAACCACGGGAAAATCGTCGATGGTCATCTCGCGGATGCGCAGGTCATCCTCTTGGGGGTGTGGATCGGATGTCATGAAAACACCTCGTGGTTGGATTGGGTACGAGAAAAATATAGCAGAGCTTTCATCCTTGTGACAGCATGTTAACCTGCCTCAGGGAATTATCCGCCGTTGGCGGGCGGCTTGGGCTGGTTGTTCGGTTTCTCCTTCAAGAGCCGGATGATCTCATCCTCCCCCAGCGGCAGCTTGTGTTTGATGCGCAGGCTGTTTGCCCATTCCCTGGCAAAATCCCGCTGGATAATGCGATTCAGCGCCAGGGTCAGAAGCATTGCAGCCAGTGCGCCCAAACTGGCCAGACCCATGTCTTTATGCGCGTCCCATACGTCCCCCTGGGTCCCCAGGTAGGCGATCCCCAGTTCACCGCCGAAGATTTCCGCCGCCGCCCATTCAATCAGCTCGTAAAGCATTGAGGTCGACATGGTGAAATCGAGGGGGAGGAAGTACCCCCAGAAGCCCTCGGCGTCGGCGATGCGCAGGTAGATCTCGCGCATCGGGTAGGCGAGCAGCAGGCCGTAGGAGAAGTGCACGACCCGGTCAAAGTTGTTGCGCTGCCAGCCGACCAATTCGTTGAAGCTGTCCCCGGTCAGCGAGATGAACCACTGGTCGTAGGGGACTTCGGCGTAGGTGTAATGGGAGCCGATCTCGTGCACGGCAAGGAAGATGAAAATCAGGGTGTAGGAAATCCGCGAAAGGGGGAACTTGCGGTAGCTGACGATCAGCGCAACCAGCGCGAGAACCACCAGCACATTTTCAAGTATCCAGTCCTTGCGGTCATAAACGTCGAAGGCGAGGTAGACGCACTCGGCCAGAAAGGGGACCATCAGCAGCATCAGGTAGCGGCCGTGGGGGATGGCGGTGAACGAGGGCATGACGGCTGGCCTCCTTTGGCGAACCTGGTTCGATCCGGACTCACGGGAAGTTAGGTTACTGTACCTTAGCTGCTTGCCGGTGCAACTGTTTCAGCGCCTCCCGGCAACTCAGGCCGGAAAGGCTGCCCTTGTGCTGTTCCACAAAAGCTTCAACCCATGCCGGGTTGGTATAGGAATAGTCGCGCAGAACCCAGCCGATCGCCTTGCGGATGAAGAATTCCTTTTCGCCGGCCAGCTTGAGAATGGTTGCGGTCAGCAGTTCTGTGTTGGTCTGGTCCTTGTGCTTGAGGTGGGCCAGCAGGGAGGCGCGGCGCACCCAGAGCTTCGGTGAGTCGGACCAATCGATTAAATCTCTCTCCAGCGCCCGGTTGCGCAGCACCAGCGGGCCGACGATGCGACTGGCCAGCCAGTCGAGGGTGTCCCAGTGGGTGGCGGTAGCGACGAGGTCCTGATACAGCGGCCAGGATTCCTCGCTGTGAAAACGCTTGAGCCCCCCGGCCACCTCCAGCGCCATGTACATTTCCTCGCGAAACGTTCCGCACCAGAGTTCGCGGATCGCGGCTTCGTAGTCGGCGCGGCAGGCAAGGGGGGCGATCTTTCGAGCCTGCCGGAATATCTCTTTTCGCAGCGGGGTCGGCACGCCGTAGAACGGCTGGTTCGTTTTCATGTAACGCTGCATCTCTGCGGCCCTGTTTGGATCGGTGTGACGCTGCAGTTCGTTGCGGATGAAGTGGACCAGATGTGAGATGGCTGCGTGATCGGCTGTGATCTTCAAGGTACTAATCGGACTTTCATGCGCATTTCAAGATGATGACGGGGGCTGTCTGGATAAGGGGACATTCTATCATTTCTCTATTGCTCCGTAACGACATGTTCATACCTTCTCCTCCACAGAAAAGCCCCCGTACCGCTGAGCTGAGACTTCCTCGTGCCCAGCTGATCTACCAGCGGCCTCTATCCGCTTCCTGACGACAATACCAACGCCAGCCCCCTTGCCACCTGCCGAATCAGCCCTTCTCAATAGGATCGACATTAATAACGTAAGTCAGACTCGCCGGCTGATCCAGGGACACGGGCTTTTCCCGCCAAAGCTTAATATAAATTTTTGATTTAGCCTCCCGCCTCAACAGCGTGACCCAGGCGTTCTCATCTCGCGGGCTGATGTTGTTCACCTCATATTGCCCCACATGAAAATAATAATTGCGGCTGTGGGGAGCATTGGTGATATGGGCCGGGTTGGCGTCTCTTGCAATATTTTCAGATTGTTCCACATCCACATGGGCATAAAAGAACCCCGCGTCCCAGGCATTCACCATGAACAACCAGACCTTCCCCGGCTCGCCACTCGGCCTGTAAACCTCCTCAAACCAGCAGGAAGCGCTTTCACCCGTGTGAGTCTCCTCGATGGCACCATCCAGATACATGATTGACCCACCGGGACAGGCGAGATTAATCGGGTTCACAAAGGGTGCATGGGTGGGAATAATCAGAAGGTAAGGATTGGAAAAAAAGTAAGCGGCAGGGCTCAACCACCTTTCATATTCAGTGAGCGGGCCATAGATCTTGTCGTGATATCCCTCAAACGGGTGGTAGCCTGGGTGATAAAATTCGAGCACCCGGTACTCATCGACCTTTTTCAACCGAAGGGCCGCCAGTTCATCATAGGACATGCCGTCAAGCTCATTTTCCTCGCCCACGCCATAGCTCGAAGAATAGGTATCCTGGTCAATATCGACCTGTCCCCAAAAGGGAACGAACTCAAACCCTTCCTCGCAGGCGTTATCGACCATGACTTTGCCCGAAGGAGGCATGATATCCTCCTTCTGAAAGAAACTCCTGCCCTGGTACGCCACAAGTACCATCAGAATCGTTATTAATATCCCCAGCCTAACCGAATTAATCTTACCCATATATTCGCTCGTGATTCACAATGATAGTCAATGGTAGGGCTACAATTCTCAAGCCCCAAGCATGATCCCAGCCGACCAGTAAAACAAAGGGGTTACAAAAAACAAAAAGCCCATTTTCAGCACCAGAGCATACCGGGCTGAAAACGGGCAAAAAATTCCGCACGCTTATCCTTCACTTATCCCTCCACCTCAAAACATTTTCTAAACTCAAATTAAATATTTAGCACAAGCTATAGTTTCACTTCTTGCTTGTCAATTATTCATTTTGCCTTAAAAAACTGACAACCCTCTGAAATCAGGAGAAACAAACCTGTCTCACGCCCGTTCGCTACCCTCTCTCAAGCCGCAATGCCGCCAAGAGAGTCCCAACAACATGTTCAACCCGAAAACCGACGCCTCATGGTCAGGAGATTTTCTTGGCGGCTTTGCGTGAGGCTGCTTTTCAGGTTTTCATCCCCCCGACCGGGCGAACGGCCTATTGAATTTTTCGATAATTCGGTGTATTTTTAACCATTACCTTACTAACAGGAGACTACACCCATGTTCGGATTAGGCACCCAGGAACTGATTATCATCCTTGTTCTCGTTCTGATCGTTTTCGGCGCCGGCAAACTGCCCCAGGTCGGCGGTGCACTCGGCAAAGGCCTGCGCAATTTCAAGGCGGGGATCAAGGAAGAGGATGAGAAGGAAGAGGAAAAACCCGAGGAACTCGAGGACAAGAAAAACGATTAGTCCCTCTTCCCGCCGCTATCGATATTAAAAAGCCCGCCCCCATAAACTGAGAGGCGGGCTTTTTCTGTTACGTATACGCCTTGAATCCGCTATTGCTGCATCTGGGGGGTGATGGTGATGCCCACCCGGCGGTTCATCTGGCGGCCGTACTCGGTGCTGTTGTCAGCCAGCGGCTTGCTCTCGCCGTAGCCGATAGTGCTCATGCGCATGGAGTTCACCCCCTGGCCGACCAGGGTGTTCTTGACCGCCAGCGCGCGGCGCTCGGAGAGCATCTGGTTGTACTCCTCGCTGCCAGAGCTGTCGGTATGCCCGGCGACCATGATGGTGGTCTGCGGGTACTCGTTGAGCACCTGGGCAACCCGGAACAACTCATCGTAGGCACCCTGCTTGACCACCGAGGAGTTAACGTCGAAAACGATGTCGGACTTGAAGGTGACCGCCAGCAGGTTAGCGTTGCGCTGAACATTGGCCCCTTCAACGGCGGCCAGCTGCTGGCGCATGGCGGCTTCCTGGTTATCCATGTAACGTCCGATCGAACCTCCGGCCAGCCCTCCGGCCAGAGCCCCGATCCCGGCACCGATAAGGGTCCCCTTGGTATCACGTCCGATCGCCTGGCCAAGACCGGCACCGACTGCGGCACCAACTCCTGTGCCGATGGCGGCGCCTTGCCCGGTTTTGGTCTGGGGGGCGGCGCACCCGGCTGCCACCAGGGCCATCGCTGCCAGAATGACAATAAATCGTTTCATGTTTTCTCTCCTGTCAGGGGGAAGTAGGTGTCGCCCGATTGGTCGAACGAGTTTCACTTATAATTATTATCATGAATGCGTGAAAAATCAACTATCTATCCCTCACATTACAAAATGGTAACACCGGCGCAAACGCACCGGAATCCTGCCTGTGGCATGGCCTTAGAACTTGAACCTGAATCCGTGAACTCTGGTCGGCCAATAGCGCAAGTCATTGACCTGCCTAAGTGAGCAAAAAATCACCGTCGAACCTGTGGGTGCGACTCAGATTTTTTGAAACACTTATTCAGGCCAAGCACTTACACTCTTTTTTCCACCCAGAATTCACGGATCCAGGTTGAAAAAACGGCCTTTTTTATGCTACTTTGTCAGCTTGCTTGAAATTCATCCCCCCCGGAGGCATCGATAGATGAAAATAACCCGTACAGAAGTTGAACACGTTGCCCGTCTGGCCCGACTGGCGCTTAAGGACGATGAACTCGACGCCCTCACCGGCCAGCTCGATGCGGTTCTCGGCTACGTCGATCAACTCAAAGAGCTGAATACCGACGGCATTATCCCCACCGCCCACGCGGTGCCCATGGAAAACGCCTTTCGCCCGGACCAGGTCAAGCCGTCGCTCGGCGAGGAAAAGGCCCTGCAAAATGCCCCCGAGGCGGCCAACGGCTCCTTCAGGGTTCCCAAAGTGATCGAGTGACAGGCGAGAATAGGGGCTGGGGACTGGGGGCTGGTGAAAATCGCTCACATCCAGGCCCTGATCCCCAGTCCCCAGCCCCCGCCTTTGACATACAGAAAGACCGGAGAAATTCATGGAACTGACAGACCTGACCATACACGAACTTCACGAACGCCTTAAAAAGCGGGAACTGACATCGGTCGAACTGACCGAGGCCTTTCTCGCCCGCATCGAGGCGACCGACGACAAGCTCAACGCCTTTATCACCGTCGCCCGGGATGAAGCGCTCCAGGCGGCCGCTGCCGCCGATGAGAAGCTCGGCAAGGAGTGCGGAGAAAAACGTTTCCATCCCCTGTTCGGCATTCCGATCGCGCTCAAGGACATCCTCGTTACCGAAGGGGTCCGCACCACCTGCGCCTCGAAAATTCTCGACAACTTCATCCCCCCCTACGACGGCACCGCGGTAAAGCGCCTCAAGGAGCGTGGAGCGGTAATTCTCGGCAAACTGAACATGGACGAGTTCGGCATGGGCAGCTCCAACGAAAACAGCGCCTACGGCCAGACCCGCAACCCCTGGAACCTCGACTGCGTTCCCGGCGGCTCCTCGGGCGGATCGGCGGCCAGCGTGGCCGCCCTGCAGACGGTGGCCTCCCTCGGCACCGACACCGGCGGTTCGATCCGCCAGCCGGCCTCCCACTGCGGCGTGGTCGGCCTCAAGCCGACCTACGGCCGGGTCTCCCGCTATGGCGTCATCGCCTACGCCTCGTCCCTCGACCAGGTCGGCCCGGTCACCCGCGACGTGGAGGACTGCGCCATCATGCTGCGCGCCCTGGCCGGATACGACCCGGCCGACTCGACTTCGGTCAACACGCCGGTTCCCGACTATGTGAAAAACCTCAAGCAGGGGGTCAAGGGACTGAAAATCGGCCTCCCCAAAGAGTACTTCATCGAGGGCCTCGATGCCGACGTCAAGCAGGCCATCGATGCGGCCATCGCCACCTACACCGAACTCGGCGCC
>CALZIC010000186.1 GCA_945787285.1 uncultured Desulfuromonadales bacterium | reverse complement strand
CCTGCCGCGAAAAGAGCTGTACGAGGCCTGGGAAACGGCCCGCCGGGTGCGCCGCCGGTTTCGTGGAGGGCGGGTGGTCGATATGGCCTGCGGCCACGGTCTGCTGGCCCAGGTCCTGCTCCTTCTCGACAACCGTTCTGCGGAGGCGCTGGCAGTCGATCGGCGCATTCCCGCCAGCGCCGGCACCCTGGCGGCGGCGCTGCAGGCCGACTGGCCCAGGCTTGAAGGGCAGGTTCGTTTCGTCGAGGAAACCATCGAGCACATTGCGCTCACCCCGAACGACCTGGTGGTCTCGGCGCATGCCTGCGGAGCCCTGACCGACCTGATTCTCGATCGGGCAGTCAGCGCCGGAGCCAAAGTCGCCGTGCTCCCCTGCTGCCATAACCTGGATCTCGGGGACGATGGAGGTCTGCAGGGGTGGATGGATGGGCCTCTGGCTCTCGATGCCACCCGAGCTGCGCGCTTGCGCGCCAGTGGCTACCGCTGCTGATGGGGGAGCCGGGGTAAACGATTGCCGGAGCTCTCGGCAGGGGATAAGGGACATGAACGGATATTCGTTTTTTTCTGAACTGTAGAGGAGGAGCCTTGTCCAGATTAAAGATCATCCTGGTTGCCGCACTCGCCTGCCTGTGGGCGACCGACGCGGCCGCCTGGCACGACGAAACCCACCTCGCCGTTGCAAAGGCTGCCGGCTACGCCAAGTGGTACAATGCCACCGGCGCCGACATGGCGAAAATCAAGGCCGGGCTCATCGAGCAGCACAACCACTACGTGAACAACCGAACCGGAACCAGGGTAACGCCGGCAATGGTGATCGAGCAGGTCGGCCGCTACAACACCATCGAGCGAAGCGGTCATCTTTACGGGGCGATCCTCGCCGCCGTACGCGACTATATTGCCGTAAAGGCCGAAGGGAAGTACGGCGAATATCACCTGGGCTTCGCCGCCCATTACCTTGCCGACCTCTCGATGCCGCTGCACAATATCGAGTACGACGCCTTCAATAAAATCAACCACTCGGCCATCGACGGCATCGTCAACGATGGCATTCTCGATCACCTCGAGCGGATCCGGATCTATTCGGTGACCGTAACCAGCGAGCAGGACCTGGCACGCGAAGTGGCCCGGGTCGCCAACCTCAGCATACGGCTGGGAGAGAAGATCAGGGCCGAAAACCGGCTGCTGACCGAGGCTGAGGCCCTCGAGCAGCTGAGCCACAGCGCGTCAATCCTGCGGGGAGTGGTTGAATACACCGGAGCAGCGACGATCCCTTGCCACCGGCCGCCAGGAAACTGAATCGGCACCAGACACGATTTTCCGTCATGCCCTCTGAATCAGAAACAGGCTCACAACCAGCCCGACACACCCCACGATTCGCGACAGCCCTGCAGGCTGAACCGCAAGCCCCAGCCAGCCGAAATGATCAAAAACAACCGACATGACCAGCTGGCCGGCGATCGCGGCCCCCAGGGTGTTGGCAATACCGATGTGCGGAGCCAGTACCAGCACCATGGTGACGAAGCAGGCCCCCAGCAAACCGCCGGCAAAAAGATACCAGGGCTGGACCTGAAACACCCTGATGCCCGGCATTTCGGGCCGCAGGACCAGAAGTATGATCAACAGGGACAGGGTACCGCCCAGAAAGGAGACAAAGGCCGCCTGCAAAGGATGATTGAGAACCTTTCCAAGTTGGGCATTGATCGATCCCTGCAAGGGGATCAAGCCGCCAACCAGGATGGCTAAGAGCATCAGGGTCAGTTTCATGCTTGGCTTTCTGTCTGAAAAAGAGTAATCGCAATGGACAAGATGTTGCACCAACCTTATCACAAGCCTGTCGTCAATGGCAGACCTTCCCTCCATGCAAAAGCCTCGCATCCCCCCCTCCCCGTTTAGGAAAAAGAGAATTTTGATCTTCGGTGTATAATAGCAATACGAACAGCCGAGGAGTCGAATATGAACATGGAAAAGGCCCTTCTGGACCCGGCAAGTGTTTTCAGGTGCCCCGAAGACGTATTCGGTGAAAAATCCCTTACACGGGAGCAGAAAATCGAGATATTGCGCCGCTGGGAGTATGACGCCCGCGAACTGGAGGTGGCTGAAGAGGAAAATATGGGCGGCGGGCCACCCGATATGCTCGACCAGGTTCTAAGCGTTTTGCATCAACTTGACGCGGACCGGGACACCGAACATTCACCGCCGACCAAGCAGGGCGGGCAATAGACACATTTAAAGACAGGACCGCCCCCGCCGAATTCTGGGCTCTACCGTCTGATAGAGCAGATAACGGACTGTAAGCTGCGATGCCTAAAATCCTTGCCAGCCGATATGCCCTTCCTCCCCATGCGACAGCGCAGGAACGCATCAGGAGCGCCGTAGCACAACTCTTTGCCGGGAAAATGGCCGATCTGCCTAAGCTGCTCGCGGTATTCGACAACTCCCGCATCGATACCCGCCATTTAATAATGCCTCTCGACTGGTACCGCCAGAGTGTTTCGGCTGCCGAGCGCAATCGCATCTACCAGCAACAGGGCGGCGAACTCCTTTTGGCCGCCGGCCGCGCCTGCCTTGCCGCCGCCTGCCTGGCCCCGGACCGAATCGACCAGGTCATTTTCGTCTCCTCCACCGGTCATGCCACCCCGACCCTCGATACCCGCCTGATCAATGACCTCGGCCTGCCGCGCACCACCACCCGCCTGCCGATCTGGGGGCTGGGCTGTGCCGCGGGGGCATCCGGGTTGGCCCGGGCATTCGACCACTGCCGGGCCTACCCCGGCGCCCTGGTGCTGGTGACGGCGCTGGAATGCTGCAGCCTGAATTTTCTACAGGGGGATTTGAGCCGAAAAAACTTGATCGCGACGGCGCTTTTCTCAGACGGTGCAGCGGCGGTTCTGGTCGCCGGAGATGCCGTAGGCGGCAGCGGACCGCAGATCCTGGCCACCCGCTCCCACCTCTTTGCAGACAGTGAGAGGATCATGGGCTGGGATTTTTGCGATGAGGGAATGGAGCTGATCCTTTCACCGAGACTGCCGGCGCTGATCAAGGGAACGCTGGCCGAACAGGTCGACACCTTTCTTGCCGACCACGACCTGCAGCGGTCCGACCTGGTGCATTACCTCTTTCACCCGGGCGGTGCGAAGATCATCGAGGCCTGCAGCGAAGCCCTGAGCCTTGTCGGGGAAGAGCTGAGGCTGAGTGAAGAGGAGCTGCGCCGTCACGGCAATATCTCCTCGGTTTCGGTGCTGGCGGTCCTGACCGAATGGCTCGCCGGCGGCGATCAGCCTTCGGGGCACGGGCTGCTTGCGACCTTCGGACCGGGATTTTCTTCCGAACTCTTGCTGCTGAGGAGCTGACGCCATGTCTCTGCTGTGGATTTTCGCCTTTCTTGCGGCCGAACGCCTCTTCGAACTCGCCTTCTCCCGGCGCAACTTCCGGCGACTTGAGCTGCTCGGAGGCAAGGAATTTCACGCCGAAACCTTCAGAACCATCGTCGCGCTGCACACCCTCTTCCTGCTGAGTCTGCTCTGGGAATCGTACCCCTGGCGCATTCCCCTCAACGCCTTGACCTGGAGCACCCTGACCGTGCTCGTTCTGCTGCAGGCCACACGCTACTGGTGCATGGCAAGCCTCGGTGAGAACTGGAACACCCGCATCATCCTGGTGCCGGGAGGCAAGGTTAAACGTAGGGGCCCCTACCGCGTTATGCGCCACCCCAACTATCTGGTGGTGGTTCTCGAATTTATTTTCATCCCTCTGCTGATGCGTGCCCCGGTAACCATGATTGCCTTCTCTCTGGCCAACCTGGTCATCCTTCGCAAGCGCATCCGCCTCGAAGAAGAGGCCCTGCGAGAGATGACCGATTATTCCCAGCGCTTTCCCCCGGTAGGATAAGTTCATTTAAGAACCCAGCTCCCCTCCCCTTGCATACAGCCCCCACAGGGACTAATGCTGTCCTGCCGATCAGCCCAGTCACAATGAGGCCACGCCAGCAGGCCAGCCCCTGAATATCGACTGTTCCAAATGTCATACCGAACCAGGAAAAAAACCGACAAAAGCGGCCTGTCTGAACTGCCATGCGAAAGCAGGCGGCGGCGACGCGCTGAAACGGGGGGACCTCGCCCCTGCCTCTTCATTTAATTATTGGCCAGAACCCAGTTCACTCCTGATTGAATCAATATTTGCACTTTCAATATATTTTATGATATTGCCAAAAATTGAGTGGTAATTATAGCCCCCATTTTTCAGTTCATCAATGGCCTCTTCCTTCGTCCAGCCCTGTTCAACTATTCGATACATGGCGACGATAACCCCCGTTCGATCCGCACCGTGCCAGCAGTGTATCAGTATCGGATCACTTGACGATTTGATGATCTTCAAGGATTGGACGACATCGCTGTTTTCGATTTTGGTTGTATTGATTGGAACATGAAAAGTCTTCAAATCCAAGTCCACTGTTTCATCGTCGTCATCATGGAAGACTCTTAAATTCAAGACCCTCTTTATTCCAAATTTTTCTATTTCTGCCATCGCTTCAGCATCAGGTTGTTCGCTGCGGTAGACAAGGTTGTCTACTTTGTGCCAATTATTCAGGCTTTCTGAAACGATAGGAGTCGCCCAGGGTTCAGGTCTTGCCCCGGGTTCCATGCCAAGACAGGGTGAAGAAGTGAACAGGATACATGTTAACAACAGGACGGATTTTCGCATATTTTAATCATCCTAACTGTTTTGGGTAAGCGGTGACAACGATGCAAGGCTACTGCAAGCCGAATGACAAGTTGGTATATCGGTTAAATAAGCATGCTTCTGATTGCTGCATACTAAAACGGCCTTTACGGTAAACCGTTCGGTTTATTCTGGATATCTTTATCGGTACGATTAGCTGTTGCTCTTCTATCTCTTCCTGTGATGAAGTAAACTGCCAAAGGGATAAGCCATGAGGCACCCGCCATTAAAATAAATAACCAAAAATCGATCTCATATAATTCGGCCGCTGACGGATCGTAAATTTTATGGTAGATCCAAAGGTTATAAGTTTGATGGGCTTTGTAAACAAAATACAGGCAAAAACCGGCCCCCATAAACAAGGAGAGCGCTTTAAAAACCGAAGGCAATCTTTGGTATTTGCGCTGCCGTATCAAAACCGTTATTTCACCAAAGAGGTATCCGAGGGCTATAAATAAAATGGAGTATAAGGGCATAAACATATAAAGCAAGCCCAGGCCTATATCGGCTCCCCCCCTCCAACCAGTAGCCATATTGTATGAAAAAAGAATTATTGCAGGAAGGGTTGATATGAGCGCCCCAATTCCGGCGCCAATAATTCCATGCTTCTCCGAATGAGCGACGGGCTTCCAGGAAATTGGGAATACGGCCAAAACCAAAAAGGGCGAGGCTGGGATCAAAACCATGAAGTATGGTGCAAAGCCGGATATTGCAAAGTTTATCAAAACGATGAGAAAAGCAGCCACAATGAAAATATGGGCGAATCTCAATTCACGTTTTTTTGAGGATTTTTCCATACCCCACTATTCTCAGAACTTACGGTGCTTAAATTTAAGGGTAATTGGACAGCTTATGGGAAACGGCATCATAGAACCTGCAGGCTGAATCGAGGAACAGCTTATACTCTTCGTAGTTTTTCAAATCGCCCTCAACTGCGAAAATCAGATTGTCATCATAGTTTCGAATGTCGCTGATCCGGTTATTTGCTTTGTGCTCCGCCCAGAGCAAGAGGTCTGCTTGTATACTATCCGAGAGAACCGATTTCATCAACGAGTCGTTATTCGTATAGATGGCCAGGTGCTTGTCAAGCAGGTCTCCCCCGGAGGCCATGGGCTTTTTTATCCCAACCCACTTATCCCCTATTGTCTGCAGGGATAGAGGGAGGATCCGAAACTCAAAACCTTTCGAATCCAGCCCTGCAAATTCGGCATAAGTATAACGAATGGATTCACCGTCTATTCCTGTCGATGCGCTGGACACCTCAACTTCTGCGCCCCCATGTGAAAATCGCAGCTTGGGCATCAGAAACAGGCTTGGCGTTTCAACTTTGCCGTCCTTTTCCGCTGCCAATCGTCCCAAAATTGGCAACATCTGGCGTACGGACCGGTGGTGGAACGCCCACCCAAGGCCCATCCCTGCCAAAATTATCAGCCCAATGAGTAAAGCGGTATTCATTTGGTTTTATCTTCCGAGTTCTGCTCAGGCATATTCACGGTAATTTTCATACTCCAGCACACCTCCCCGCCTATCAACAACACCTAATCTCTCATCAACCACATCACCTAACCCAGCTAACCACACAGCGACAAGCTGAGGCTTTTGCCAAGAATAAATTCTTATGCTGGAAGCACAGGTGCCGCAATCGTTTAACTTGATTTTGAGGTTGGGGGTGGTGGTGTCGTGAAGATTACTGATGGTTTTGTTCACGAATGAGGAGGGAAACCGATTGATGCCCCGACAATTGGCAATGAGCATTTACTTTTGAAATGAAACAAATTGAAG
>CALZIC010000185.1 GCA_945787285.1 uncultured Desulfuromonadales bacterium | reverse complement strand
GGGGCGCATCCGGACAGGATTAACCTCGGCTTCGGTCTTGTACTCGATCCACTTCTCGATGACGTCTTCGGTGAAGACATCGCCCTTGAGCAGGAAGGCGTGATCTTCCTGAAGGCTCTGCAGGGCTTCCTGAAGAGTACCGGCAACACTGGGGATGTCCTTGAGCTCTTCGGGGGAGAGACCGTAGATGTCCTTGTCCAGAGGCTGGCCCGGATCGATCTTGTTCTCGATACCGTCGAGGCCGGCCATGAGCAGGGCCGCAAAGCAGAGGTAGCCGTTGCAGCTGGGGTCGGGCGTACGGTACTCGACGCGCTTGGACTTGGGATTGTTGGTTACCGGGATACGCAGGGAAGCGGAGCGGTTACGGTTCGAGTAGGCCAGGTTGACAGGCGCTTCGAAGCCGGGGACCAGACGCTTGTACGAGTTGGTGCTGGGGTTGGTAAAAGCGCACAGAGCCTTGGCGTGCTTCATGATGCCGCCGATGTAGTACATGGCCATCTTGGAGAGACCGCCGTAGCCGTCGCCGGCGAAGAGGTTCTCGCCCTCTTTCCACAGGGACTGGTGGCAATGCATGCCGGAGCCGTTATCTTCGAATACCGGCTTGGGCATGAAGGTGACGGTCTTGCCGTTGCGGAAGGCAACGTTCTTGATGATGTACTTGAACCACTGCAGGGTGTCACCCATGGCCAGCAGGGAGTCGAACCGCATGTCGATCTCGTTCTGACCACCGGTGGCGACTTCGTGGTGTGCCTCTTCGATGCGCATGCCGACGCTCTGCAGAACCTGGACCATTTCGTTACGCAGGTCAACAAAGGAGTCGGTGGGGGATACGGGGAAGTAACCGCCCTTGTGTGCCGGCTTGTAGGCAAGGTTGGGGAACTCGTCGCGGCCGGTGTTCCAGCGGCCTTCGACCGAGTCGACGCTGTAGAAAGATTCATTGGCGCTGGAGGCAAAGCGAACATCATCAAAGATGAAGAACTCGGGCTCGGGACCGAAGTAGGCGGTATCGGCGATGCCGGTCGACTTCAGGTAGGCTTCGGCCTTCTTGGCGATGAAACGGGGATCGCGGCTATAGCCTTCGCGGGTGATCGGGTCGATAATGTCGCAGATCAGGCTCAGGGTCGGCAGCTGAACAAAGGGATCGATCTTGGCAGTGGTGGCATCGGGCATCAGCAGCATGTCGCTGTTGTGAATCGGCTGCCAGCCGCGAATCGAAGAACCGTCAAAACCGAGGCCCTCCTCAAAGGTATCCTCACCGAACTCGCTGACGGGAGTGGTAAAGTGCTGCCAGATCCCCACAAAGTCGAGGAATTTGTAGTCAACCATCTGAACATTGTTTTCAGTTGCAAAAGCTACGACTTCTCTTGGCGTCATCGAAAATCTCCTTGACGAATTAAGTTTGTGCCCAAGGTAACCATGGGCATCGCATGTGTGTTCCACGTTAAAACAAACGGCCAGTCCGGCCCAGCCTGCTAGATTGCGTCGTCACCTGTTTCACCGGTGCGGATTCGCACAACCTCATCAACCGGGGTAACAAAAATCTTCCCGTCACCAATACGACCGGTACGGGCCGACTCGGCGATAACCTCTACGACCTTGCTGACCAGTTCATCACTGACGATGATTTCCATTTTGATCTTGGGGATAAAATCGACAACATATTCAGCGCCGCGATAAAGCTCGGTATGGCCCTTCTGGCGACCAAAGCCCTTGACTTCGCTTACGGTGATCCCCTGGATCCCGATTTCGTTCAAAGACTCTTTAACCTCATCGAGCTTGAAAGGCTTAATGATGGCTTCAACTTTCCTCATCGTTGCATACCTCCCGGGAAGGATAATTTTTTTGGTAAAGTTGGCGGGCAAGTATAGCACTATCCCCAGACCATGCAAGAGAAATAGCCACCATCCCTCACCAACGCACCAACAACAAAGCAAAATGCCCGCCAAAAATCAGACTACCTGGCCCTTTCTTACAAACACCTGATTTCATTAACCTTTAAACTTACAAAACGAACCGCGACGGATCAGCCTCGACCAGCGCACATACCTATTTGTCTATTTTTTAGCCACCGATCAGGCCTTGCGCCTAAAAAAGAGGCAGACAGAATGTAGACCTTTTGGCGCACTGATTTACGAACACAGCGGCGGCAATGCTTGATTATTACAAACTAGACAGCATATAATGGCGTTTTGAAAATATAGCCACCTGGCCCGACTGCCACTCTGCCCCCCAGAAAAAGGGTATAAGCATGCGGAACAGACCGATCATTCTCGTTGTGGATGACAGCCCGACTCAGCTCACCGCAATGAAGGAGAGCCTTGAGAACTCCGGCCTGGCCGTCCAAACAGCCCGCAACGGCCTGGATGCCATCAAGCAGGTCTACCTCTCTCCACCCGACCTGATCCTTTCCGACATCCTGATGCCCGAGCTCAACGGGTACCACCTTTGCCGGGTTCTGAAGAATGATGCGAATACAGCCCATATCCCCATCATTCTCCGCTCCCGACTCAGCGAACCCCATGACCATTTCTGGGGAGAACATGCCGGGGCGGACTGCTACCTGGAAAAAACGAACGACCTATCGGCCATCCCGGAAACAATTC
Source organism: uncultured Desulfuromonadales bacterium (assembly GCA_945787285.1). GTDB lineage: Bacteria > Desulfobacterota > Desulfuromonadia > Desulfuromonadales > Trichloromonadaceae > CALZIC01. Next base: position 3,419 of record CALZIC010000185.1, on the reverse strand, counting down.
GCGAACTCCTCGCCAACCGCCCCCTGCCTGCCGCCGCCCCCACAGAAACTGAACAACCGCTCGATGCCGCCAACATTCATGAGAAACTCACAGGGGTGCTCGATCGCCTTCTGTACGAATCGGCCATATCAAATGAAATTCTGAAACTTACCGGGCAGACCCACGACAGCCTGACCCTGGCCCGGGAATTCCTTCTGTTTCTTTCGAAGATAAGCCGCTATACCCTGGGCGGTCTCCTGCTCAAAGACGGCCCAAACAAGTACCTGGCCTGCCTCCATATACAAAACCAGGTCTCCGTCGGACTCGTGGAGCATACCAAAAAAGAGCTCCTAAGCCAGGCCAATATCGACTTACAGAGCGAACCCCGGCTGCGCTATCAACTGCTTGAGAACGAGGGCATCGACCTCGGGGAGGCGGAAACCTCCCTGCGCATGGTCAAATCGATCCCGGTTGCCGACGGCAATGAAACCCTGGCACACATTGTTCTCTTCGACACCCCGGGCAATACCCTCACCAGCGGCATGCACCATGCCCTCGACATCGCTGCAAGCCGGTTTCTGGTCGTTGCGCGTTATCTTAAAAAAATCTGGGAGATCGAGGAAGTTAAAGCCGATTTCGTTTCGATGCTCGTTCACGACATGAGATCACCGCTCACCGGAATCAGCGGATTTTCCGATATCCTCGCCGAACAGATTCTAGGTCCTCTTAATTGCGATCAGAGTCAGGCCCTCGAAAACGTTCAGAAGAACTGCGACAGGCTGCTGCACCTCATCGACGATATCCTCGACCACTCGAGGCTCGAAGCAGGCAAAATGCAGGTGTTCCCCAATCCCCTTGACACCAAACCCCTTGTCGAGCAGGTATTGACCAGCATGTCGATTCTCTTCGCGGACAAGGACCTCGCGGTAACCCTGACTATCCCCGAAGAAATGCCCCTGGTCATGGGCGATGAAAAACAGCTGACAAGGGTTCTTGTCAACCTGCTCAACAATGCCGTAAAATTCACACCCTCCGGCGGCCATCTATCGGTTCGCCTGACCCTTGTTGCACCTACCTCCCCGGCAGAACCTCGCCACCTGGTACAGGTCGACATCCAGGACACCGGCGCCGGAATTCCCGCCAGCCAGCAGGAAGACCTTTTCAACCGCTACCAGCAGCTCCCCTCTTCCGGAATATTCCGCAAGGGAACCGGCCTCGGGCTGGCCATCTGCAAAGAACTCGTCGGCCTACACCACGGAAAAATCTGGGTCGAAAGCCCGGCCGACGAAAACGGAGGAAGCCGCTTTTCATTCACCCTGCCCCTGGCACCGCAACATGCTCAGCCAACATGCAGACAGAAGCCATCCTCTCCAGCTCCTCCAACCCCTCCCGCCGCTTCATCAGAGGCGCATCTCTAAAAGCTGTTAAACAAGTCAGGGAAGGGATCACCCGCGCAAAAGGATAACGGTGAATCCGAACGGCTTGGGCATTTGCGGCACCATTGGCAGAACATCTTCCACTCCTCCTCGAAATTGGGGGTGAACGTTCCCGAACCCAGGGTCGAATAAATCTCTTCGCGGCTCCAGAATCGCACTTCGTCGATCTCATCCGGACTGAAATGAATGTCCCCGTCGTACCGCGCCAGGTAGGTCATGACGTTTTCAGATTCATAATCGTTGCGAATCTTCGATGAATACAGGAATGTCAGCGACAGGCCCGAAACACCGATCTCTTCGGACATCTCCCGACGGGCAGCCTCCAGGTAGCTCTCCCCGGGGTCGATATGGCCGCCGACGCTCGTATCCCAGCGCCCCGGTTGAACATCTTTGGTCATCGACCGTTTCTGCAACAGCAGCTGCCCCCGGCTGTTGAAAACAAGGACATGGGCCACCCGGTGAATCAGCGACGGATCACCATGACAGCGACTTCGGAGCGCCTGCCCGATCACCCGGTCATTTTCATCAACAACATCGAAAATTTCGTTCTTTTTTGTCATAATTCAAGAACCTTATGGACAGGTCAAATAGCCCACGGATAATACAGAAATCACAGAGTTCCATGGGACAAAGAGGTAGGGTGGGCTGTGCCCACCGCTTTTATGAATAAAATTTCCTGGTGGGCGCAGCCCACCCTACTATACTACCCGCGATCAAAAAACGGGCTTTTGCCCGACACTGACAGCGGAACCCCGTAGACAATCTTGACTTCCTCACCGAGCAGGCCCAGCTCAAGGGCGGCCTTGCCGGCACTGTACATAACCCGGTTGTCGATTCGCAGGTCGGCCGCCCTGCTGACGGCGGAACCGACGGCAATGCCGAGATCGCCGCTGTTGAAAGAGCAGGTCCCTCCCGCCTCCAGCATCTTCTGGCAGTCCTCGAACCCGCAATATCCGCAGTGGGACAACCCCAGGGGGTCTTTGCGCGAGCCGAGCAGGACCAATGCGGCCGATGCCTCCACATTGCCGGCGTCCCGGGCAAAAAACTCGAGTTCGTCTCGTAGGGCAATTTCACGCATGCGTGAGGCGATATCATTCATCTCGTCACCGGTGACAATCGCCGTCACCAGCAGGTCCTTCCCCTTCCCTTTCGGGGCGGTGCGGGCAGCGATACAGATCCGTTCGGCCGCCTTGATGATACTCTCGTCCACGGTTTCAGGGTTAAGCAACATTTCAACAATCTCCTTCACGCAATAGTTAAAACTTCACCACCTGTTGCAGTCCGGCAAAAGATGAAAAGACTTGAATAAATGCAGACGATAATGGTATATGCCTGCTGCGACTCATAAAACCACAGGGGAGCCCCTGCTTCAAGGAGAACACGATGCCCGATATCCACCCGACCGCCTACATACACCCCGATGCGCAACTTGCCGAAAATGTCGAGGTCGGCCCGAACGCCTTCATCGATTCGGACACCGTTATCGGCCCGGGAACCCGCATCCTGCACGGTGCACATATCGGCCGTTGGACCACCCTCGGTTCAGACAATGTGATTTACCCCGGGGCCGTCATCGGCCACGACCCGCAGGACATTGGCTACCACGGCGAAGAAGCCTATACCGTGATCGGCGACGGCAACATCTTTCGCGAAGGGGTCACCGTCCACCGCGGCAACCGCGAAGGCACAACCACCATCATCGGAAACAACAACTTTTTCATGGTCAACAGCCATGTCGCCCACAACTGCAAGGTCGGAAACAACATCATCCTGGTCAACGGATCGCTGCTCGCCGGGCATGTCGAAGTCGGCGACCGCGTCATTATATCGGGAAACTGCCAGGTACACCAGTTCGTCCGAATCGGCGCATTTGCCATGATGCGCGGCGGCTCCGGAACCACCAAAGACATCCCGCCATTCTGCATCAATGACGGCCTCAACTGGGTACGTACCATCAATGCCGTGGGCCTCAAACGCAACGGCTTCGACGCCAAGCGCGTTCGC
>CALZIC010000184.1 GCA_945787285.1 uncultured Desulfuromonadales bacterium | reverse complement strand
GTTGTCGGTTGTGGTGTTCTCGCTGACGGTGAACAGGTCATCGAAGAAATCGGTGCTCACCCCTGAGAAACCGCCAATATCCGAGTTGACTGTATCAACATCGGTCTTGTAGATCGAATCTATATCGACCGGCATCGGGTGGTTGGCGTCCACGTTGTCAAAGACTGTTGGATCTCCCGTCCCCACCTTGAGTACAGAAGTTGTCAGTGTGGCGTCGTCTTCGGTGGTTATACTGTCGCTGACCCGGTGAGAGGAGGGTTTGAAGCCGCCCTTCTTCAGAATCGTCTGCAGGGTGAATGAGGTTTGTCCGGTGGTGCCGTTGGTGTAAACGATTCTAAAGTAACGATTAGCCGGGCTGAAGGTGAAAACCTTACCTACCCCTGCCGGAATGGTGAAAACATCGCTTTGCACCGTCGTTATTCCGTCGTCGCTCCATTCAACGGACAGGCCATCTACTTCGCTGGCAACATCTGCTTTAAGCCCAATGGTGATGGTGTTGTAGCTTATCGAGTCCTCGAAGGAGCCGGTGAACACCCCGGAAATCCCAAGGTTGGCCGTGGTGGTGTTTCCAGCGGACACAAGGCCATTATTGATCGATTCAAATTCTCTGATAAGACTCATTTAGAACCAACCCTCTGTGGTCTCGTAGGTCAGAATAAGCCGTTCTGAATCGGCTAGGTATTCCGATGCGTTAACGCCGTTGAGAAGTTCTGCGCCGTTGGGGACTATGGTAACATTATTACCCGAAGTTCCGGCGTTAATTATTTTGTAGCTCACCCCATTATTTCCGGCTGGAAGATCAACAGTGATCGGCCCGCTATCGGTATCAACAAAAAGCATCTCGTCGCTGGCCAAAACGGCATAGGGGGTTGAAGTTACCCGCGTGGTACCCTTGATGCGCCCTGCGCTCTGTATCCTGGCGTTTATTGTCAGAATACCGTTGACCGTATCCCACAAAAGCCGGGCGTTGTCTTCGGTCAGAAAACCGTTGAAGGCAAAGGGAATCGAACCGTTGACAAAATCGGTCGGCACATCTTCAAGCTTCTGGTCGATCTCTACATCCAGCGTTTCGCTGATCGTGATGAAGTTTTGAAAGATGTTGAGATAATCTTCAACCAGTCCGTCGGGCCAGTCGGTCAGGCTTTGCAGTTCCGCAGCACTTAGGACCAGGCCGCGCAGTTTCGACCGGGTATCAGCCATGGGAGACCACCGCCCTTGAAAAAGCCATCCTCGATCGGGTGGCCCCGCGAAGCTTGAAGCCTACCCAATCGGAGACATAGCCAAGGCGACGGATGATAAACCTTTGCCCGTAGTCGCTGGGGAGTCCGTAGAGCTGTGTCCATTCGCTGCCGTGGGTCACTCCGTTGTAAGTCAGGGAGAGAAAGACAGTGGCGTCTTCCGTGGTTGTGAACCCAGGTATTGTCTCCACCTCAAATTCGTCAATCGATTGACCTTCAAGGTTTGTAAAAGGTGTCTGAAGTATCCACTCTGAAATCTCGCCGTAATGGGTCGAAACGGTATTGTCAAGAATTCCGACAGTTCCGTTGATCTTATCCCCGTAAACCCATTGACCCTTGCGGGGTTCGAATACGCCGTGTTTCGCCCTCCATGGGTCGTCTCCTGCAACGTCGCTTTTAAGGATCGTCCAAGCCTGGTCAATGCCGCCCTTTTTGGCGAAGGTTACGTTGAGTTTCAGGACATGGGAAGGCAGATGGATCAGGATGAATGAATAACCGTCCTCCTCGTAGGATTCAATCACGGAAGAGGCCAGTTCTGTTTCGGTGTACTGGCCTATGATCTTGTCAACCTCGCGTGTAGCCACCTTCTCGGCTGCTCCGACTCCCAGCCGGTGAACGGATATGCCCTCTTCTTTGCGCCCCCCAAGGATAAACCAGGCGTCCCCAGATTCGGCCTTGGCATGGGTGCCAACGATGCCGATTTTAATGGCCCGAGTCGCCACCCGCTGAAAGGCGAAGTTATCGGCGGCGACGTTGACGAAATATTCCGTCGTGTAGCGCCCGAAGACGATAACCTTGTTATCCTGGGTTTTCGCCACTCCAAGTGAGGGGTCAGGCATAAACTCTGCCGTTGCGAACTTCAGGGGATCGATGCTCGATTCGTCGATCAGGTCAGAATGAAAAATGAATTCGCCGTCTGTGAAAAAATAATAGCCGTCCACCCAAACGCAATCTATGGGGTTGCCAAGGTCGCTGTCGGTGACTTCCCGAAATCCGCTGGTGGTGTCGTAGAGCCAGAAACGACCGTCCGCCACAATCCCCTGGGTATTGAAGGAATAGGGCAAGGACGCAGTATCGCTGCCGCTGATTGAACCCAGTGTGGTGACAGTGCCCGCCGAATCGATCTTAACGAAACTCCCGCCGCTCACCCGGTAATGCTCGGTCTGCCTCTCGTTCCAGATCCCGCCCCGGTCGATCCCTGCCCCTGTGGCGTACTGTGTCAGTCCCGGTTCCTGAACCATGTAGCCAGCTGCGCCGAAGATTGGCTTGATAACGGCGTACATGTTGACCGGCAGGGAATCCCGATAATCGGTCTCCGTGCCGATGCTGTCGCCTTTTATGAGATTCAGCGGAGTTTCCATTAGGTACCCGTGATTGCGAAGTTGACAAGCCGGGTTTCTATGCGTCCGGCGTCGGTGGTGGCTATGATCTTGACCTGCTGAAAACTGTCCGATGCGCTGTTGTCGGCCCCTTCGGCCTTGATGCGGTAAAGAACATCAGGCGAGGAAAGCGAAGAACTTACAATGGTCAGGCCCGCGTCCGCTTCGATGGTGAAAGAGGAGAGCGTCTCCCCGAAGTCAAGATAGGCGTCGAAGTGTTCAACGAAGTCCCGAACATCATCAACGGCCATAGTCACTGAAGCGCACTCAAGCGGCGTCTGGCCCTGCGGCCTGTAGAATCTGGCCCACCTGTTGTAACGCAAGGTGTTGCCGCTGCCTACCGGCTGCCGTCTGGGGTAATCGACCTGGCGAACCTTGGCGGTCTTTCCGCTGGCAAAGGAAAGGGTTTGATTGGCCTCGTTGATAAGCGCCTGCGGAACGGCCTTGTTGAAATCGGGAATCAGCCTAATAGCCAGATTGGTGGCGATCAGATCCCAGGCCCATCGCTCGACGTTGGTCACGCTGTTGGGGTCCGGCTCATCCTCGAAGTTGTAGCCTAGGCAGATGTTGCGGGCCTCGAATTGTGCCAGCATGTTTTCCATCCGCTGAAGGGCGGTTTCCAGGTCTTCCGGGGTCGGGACCACGGTAAGGCCTGAAACCCTCATTCGAGAATAGGCATCGTTGATCCTGTCAACTTTGAGCATATCCAAGCTCTTCCTTTAGGGTGGCAATCCGGGCGGTCTGCCAGTCGTCAAGGCCTGCTGTCTTGGCGGCCTGCCTGACTTCCTTGTTACTCAAAAGACCTGTATCGTTGGTATCAGCCTCTTCGAAACTCAGAATGGTAGCCACTTTGTACAGGTCAGAAGGGTCAACGAACCAGCCCTCATCAAGGCGATTCTGCAAATCCCTCGCATTGAATCGCTTGGCGATGCACTTGACCCCACGAACGATCGTTTCGTCTCCACCCTTGTAAAGCATGATTCCCATGGAATGTCCTCGTAAAGATGGCGGGGCACTTGGCCCCACCTGGTTTGAATCTGAATGGAATTAGGAGGCGGCGGCCCCGATGGCTTCCAGATTGGTTTCGCCGTCAGTATAAGCAACGGTGGTATTTGCTGCGTTAAGGGCAGTAGTGCCGAAAGTAAATGCCCCGTCGCTTTTGGTGGCGGTCACATATCCCATTCTGGCATGATCTGAGGCAGATGCCGGCAGGGCGGCGGCGGCCAGTGCTGCTGAAGCGTATCCGGTAGCGTTTGCAGGGGCTTCGATGGCGTCAATGGTTCCGTTTACGCCAATGTCAAAGGCGACAGCGCCGAAAGTGCTTTGGGGAACTACATCATCACCGGGAGCAGTCCCCGCAGAAACAGCAGCCTTGGAATAGCGGACCCCGTTGACGGTAAAATCAAAAGCCACGTTCGAAACTGCGGTGGTTGTTGATCCAATGGCAAGGCCCGGGCGGGACACCGGATAGTCACCGAGAAGTTTGGCCCGGATATCGTTCACCAAGTCATTGAATTGTTCTGTGGTTGTGCATCTGGGCATTTTTTGCCTCCTCGATTGATGTTTAAACGGTGATAGCCGGTGCTGACGACAGACCTAGAACAATCCATCCAACAGTGTCATCGACAAAAAGAAGAGTTGCTTGATCTCCTACGTCTGTGAAAACGATATTAGAGAAACCTGTTGATGTGTCAGGGGTCAATGTTCCGTCTCCACCTCCGTCTGTTGCCAGGTTAATCACGATAAGCTGACCTGGTGCGCCGTTGGGAAGGGTTAGTGCTTCTGCGTCTGCTCCAGTCGTCTTGGAGATAAAGGGAAAGGTTACGGGGACGGCCAACTCATCTGCGGCCATAGCATAAATCACTTTTTCTGGATAGGTCGTGGTAAGTGACTGATGCAGAAACTGGATGTTTTTACATCGTGCCATTATTACAACCTCCTGCGAAAATAAGAAGGGGAAGGCCGTAATGCCTCCCCCCTCTTCAGAGCTTAAAAGGTGATTGCAATCCCGTTAGCGCTTGGGTTGGCGTTGGTCAGTCCGTACCAGGTGAAGATACGGCACCTAAAGGTCAGCTTGGCGATGTCGCCGTCATAGGCCATATACATCCTTTGGCCGTTCTTCATGGTCGATGAAACCACCTTCATTCCACCGAATTCGCTGAGCAGTTGGAGCGGAGCGTCTCCGCCTGTCACTTCGATTGAATTCTTGCACCAGAAGGCATTGACCTTGGCAGAGGCGTCAAGGTTCACCCGGTCAACGGTGGCGGTGTTGAGAATCTGGGTGTCAATGTTGGCATAGGCCTTCTCTAGAGTCGAAAGGGCTGCATCATCGGCAGCAATCGGCTTGGGGAAAACCTCGATGCTGGTTCCATCGGGTATTGCGGTGATAACAAAGGTCATCGCCTGCCCGCTGGGGTTCTTGTCAGCCAGTCCAACCGACTGAACAGCGGTTCCGCCGTTGGCGAAGGTTACACGGTCTCCAACGGTGTAGGAGGCTGAAGCGGTGACAGCGATGGTGGCAACGCGATAATCGACGTTTGTCACAACGCCGGTCGTGGCGTTGACGCTGCCGCCCTCGGGCGCTTCAGAAACATCGGCGGTCACGGTGGTTGCCGGGTTGGCCCCACCATCGAGATTGGGCAGAAATGAGCCGGTGAAAACGTCGAATTCGGCAATATTCTGGCCGATCTGTCCGGTTTTCCAGGTGTCTTCCGGTCGGCCCTGAAGGGTCTGCCGCGCGGCCAGGTCTTTCCCGAATTTCAGGTTGTCCCGGTCGTTGAGCAGAAAGTAGCGCATATCATTGGCGGCTTGTCGCTCGTTAAGGATTGCCTGGCCTTCGGCAATGAAATCATAACCGCTGGTTGCGTTGGAGCGGAAGAACAGGGAGCCGGTGTCCTTGATCAGGGCGGCAATTCGGCTGTTCAGTTCGGTTGCCTGCTTCTTGCCTGACTGCTCACCGCGACGCTCCCAAAAACGCATGTCGCGCAGATCGTCGGCCCGCTGCTCAATGAAATCATTGGCAGGGGTGCCGAGGATGGCCGGGTAAGTCTCCTCGATGATGGTGGTTTCATTGCCGGTCAGGTCCCACCCGTTGATGATCGGGGCGTGCTGCTGGACGGGTCGCCATACGAAGTTGCCAGCGTTTTGCATGTCTCCGCTGCCGGGCTCGAAGTGGTCCACCAGGTCGAGCATTTGCATCTGGTGTTCATAGGTTTCCAGGGTCTTTTCAAAAAGGACCTCTGCGATTTTTCCGGTCGTTGCCATGGTGCTTTATCTCCTTACCAATTGGATACGTCGAGCCCGGCCCTTCGCGCTGCTCTTCTGGCATCAAATCTCGCCTGGGCATCCCCGGCCTTGTCGGCTTTGGTGTAGGCGGTCTTTAACGCCTTGGCCTCTGCTGAAAGGTTAGGGGGTGCATCTCCTTTGAGTTGCGTTGCGGGCTTGGGG
>CALZIC010000183.1 GCA_945787285.1 uncultured Desulfuromonadales bacterium | reverse complement strand
CGCCTTCCGCCTTCCGCCTTCCGCCTTCCGCCTTCCGCCTTCCGCCTTCCGCCTTCCGCCTTCCGCCTTCAGCCTTCCGCCTTCAGCCTCCCGGGCTCGCCTCTTCCCCGGACGCCTCGTGGGGGGCACCGTTGCCGCTGTCCCCCAGCAAGCCTTTGATCCTGGCTTGGTCAAGCACCTCCTCCTCCAGAAGGGCGTCGCTGAGCCGGGTCAAATCGTCCATTCTCCCGGTGATCACCTCCTCGGCCATCGTTTCCCCCCGGCGAACCAGCTTGCCGATTTCCTGATCCATCAGCCAGGCCATCTGCTCGCTGAAGGTCCGGTCGACAGCCAGCTTGCGTCCGAGAAACGGATGTTCTTCCGCGCGGGGGAAATTAACCGGACCGACCACCTCGCTCATCCCCCACTGGCAGACCATCATCTCAGCCAGGTCGGTCGCCTGCTTGAGATCGTTCTGGGCCCCGGTGGAAAAGTCGTTGAAAACCACACGCTCGGCGACCCTGCCGCCAAGGCAGACGGCAATACGGGTCATCAGGCTGGCCATCGAATAGTGATAGCGGTCGTCGACCGGAAGCTGCTGGGTCACCCCGAGGGCCTGCCCCCTCGGAATGATGGTCACCTTGTGCAGCGGGTCCGCACCCGGCAGCGACCAGGCCACCAGGGCGTGGCCGGCTTCATGCACGGCGGTCATCCGTTTTTCCTCATCCGACAGAATCAGTTTGCGCTCGGCGCCTAGCAGAACGCGATCTTTGGCCCGTTCGAGATGATCCATACAAACCTCGGTCTGATCTTCCCGGGCCGCAAGGAGCGCGGCCTCGTTCACCAGGCTTTCGAGGTCGGCTCCGCACATACCGGGCGTGCCACGAGCGAGGATCTGCAGGTCAACATCATCGGTAAGGGGAATCTTGCGGGTGTGGACTTTGAGAATGGCCTCCCGGGCTCTCCAGTCCGGACGCTCGACAACAACTTGGCGATCGAACCGCCCCTTGCGCAGCAGGGCCGGGTCAAGGACGTCGGGCCGGTTGGTGGCCGACATGACGATCACCTCTTCATGGGGATCGAAGCCGTCGAGTTCGGCCAGCAGCTGGTTAAGCGTCTGTTCCCGCTCATCGCTGCCGCCGCCGAAACCGGTCCCCCGGCTGCGGCCGACGGCATCGAGTTCGTCAATAAAGATAATGCTCGGGGCCTGCTTTCGCGCCCCGTTGAAAAGGTCCCGGACCCGGCTCGCTCCAACGCCAACGAACATTTCGATAAACTGCGATGCGACGATGGAAAAAAAGGGCACTCCGGCCTCTCCGGCTACCGCCTTGGCCATCAGCGTCTTGCCGGTTCCAGGAGGCCCAACCAGGAGGATGCCCCGCGGCACCTTGCCGCCGACCCGGGTGAACTTCTTCGGGTCACGCAAATACTCGACAACCTCGAGAAGCTCCTGCTTGGCTTCTTCGAGACCGGCCACATCATCAAAGGTCACATGGGAGTTTTCCTGGGTGAAGAGTTTCGCTCCGGATTTGGAAAAGGAACCGATGATGCCCCCTCCGCCTCCTCCCTTGCCCCGAACGCCCTTGAGTATAAACCACCACACCCCGAGGATGAGAACCCAGGGCAGAAGGTAGATAAGGGCCGAGAAAATCGGCGAAGGCGCCTGGTCAGGCACCACATTGATTTCGACCTGATGCTCGCGCAGGCCCTGGACAAGGGAAGGGTCGTCGAATGGCGGGGCGGTGGTTTTAAAGCGTTGGAAGGACGGGGTCTTGCCAAAACGGTCCGGCTTGCCGGTGGTGACCTCTTCAAGGAGTCGTCCGGCGATGGTGCGGCCATCGATGGTGACTTCGATGACGTTGTTCCTCGCCAATTCATCCTTGAAGCGGGAATAACTGATTTCCCCGACTTTCGGGGCGGATTGCTCGAGGTAGCTTGCGTAATAAACGTTGAAGGCCAGCAGCAGAAAAATGATAATACCGACCTGTTTCCAGAGTGTCTTTCCCATGCTGACCGCCGGCAATCTCCCGTCACTTATTCCCGCAGGCCCTTAAGGGCCCACCTCAGCCATTTCGACCGAAAAGGAAAATGTTCCGGGACAAAGGGTTATTACTCCGCGCGCTGCTGCGGCAGAGAATCGACTGAAGAGAAACCATGGCTTCGTTTTTCAGGGAACTATTCATTTTCGGCCTTGAACCAGGTGTCGAACCAGGTCCGATGGTCTTTCTCGGCCAGAACCTGCAGGTCTCGCGGCCCCAGCCAAACACCGCCACAACCGGGGCATTTGTCGAGGGGGACGCCCCGGAAGGTCATGGGAACGATCGGGTCCCCGCACTTGGGACACCTGTTTTTGCAAAACCCCCGAACCAATGCCTCCCTTTCGGAAGACTTCATTTTTTCGATCTTTTCTTTTTCCTCTTTGTAAAAATACTCGTTTTCGAGAGCCTTTTTCCTTTCATCCCAAAGGTTTGTCATAGTCACCTCCCTGAAATCACTGACATTTTGAAAAGTATAGCAACCCCTGTACGGATCGCAAGGCAACCCTGCCAAGTATTAACGACTTAAAACGGGCCTTTGCCGATCATTTGATGGTGAAATGCCCGCAGGCGAAAGCGGCCCCCTTGCCCAGGTTGAGAAGAGAACCGAGTCGCAGCACCCAGAGGAGACTCTCGAGCCCCTCCCCTTCGAGCACCACAGACCCGACCACACCACCGAGATCCTGAATCTTTTCGCTCCCCTGCAAAGAGCGCCAATCCTTCCAGTGAAGCCCGTTGTCTCTTTCGACCAGTTGCCTGGCGGTTTCAAGCAGAGAGGAGGGCTCATCGACCGGCTCAATGCCGCAGTACGCATGGGTCATGGAGGTCACCCGCCGCAGGATGAACGGAAAAATGGCTGCAAAAGACGGCCGGAACATCGGCTTTCCAGCTGGCATGAGCCTGGCCGGCGTGATCAGTTTCAGCGTTACCGACTCTTGCCGGGGGAAGTGATCGAGCCACCAGTCGGCTTCGGTCAGATTCAGGGCAAAATCTTCGAGCAGCTGGTCGGACTGCCAGATGCGCCTTCGGGTGCCGACGGCATTTTCGGTTTCGATGGCCTCCAGTTCGAACAGTCCCGTCCCCCTGTGAAAGCCCAGTCGTCCCAAGGCCCGGAATACCCTCGCAAGGGCGCCACAGTGATGGACCCCTTTCCCCCAGAATAGGACCTGAAGTTCAACCGAGTCTCCGGACTGTAAATCGCAGGGAAGAGGCGCAACGGGATGGATGACAAACGGGGGCCCGGGGCGCTGATATCGCCTTACGGCCTCGGGGTCGCTCGACAGGGAGGTCTCGAACAATTCTTCGAAGAGCGGATCCGGGGACTCGCCCGGGGCATAGATCGCCCGGGCCGCCTGGCGCAGGTTACGTCTCAACCGCAACAGCGCTTCTTCGGTAAGACGGTAGGAGCTTTGAAATTGGAGAATGAAATGGACCCGGGAAAATTCGAGTCCCCGCAGATCCGGAGCAGATGTCAACATCGGCACTCCTCGTTATCTGACCTGCATGTAAAAAAGACCTCTGCAGACGACCCGTGTGTCCCCGGCAGACCCGGTGAGAGACTCAAGCCAGCCCGCGCTTTTTGAGCTCCTTCATCACCAGCGATTTTTGTCCGGCAGAGAGCCGTTTGGAACGAAGGATGACCTGCAGGTTGGCAGTCGGCAAACCGGGCAGCAGGAGGGTAAACCACACATGGGGTGTTTTGGAGTTTTTGAGAATGGCGTCCCGAATATTAGGACGGTTTTTCCACCTCGCACTGCGGGCCACAGCCGAAATCGTTTCGGCGCTGGCCCTGGCCCCGTTAAGAAACTGCAGGATGGAGACTTCGCGAAGGCGCGGGTTGAGAAGGCAGGGATCAAGGAGCCTGACGTCTCCCTCTTTCAGCAGGGCGTCGACCAGCGATGCGGTCCCGCGGCGAGCCAGGGTCAGCTTGTTGCCGAGGGGCGTCACCGGAAACCTCTGAATGATTGCCCGTTCAGCCGCGACCCTCTGATCCGGGGTGACCCCGGGCAAGTAACAGAGGGCGAGGAGTTCAAACAGATGCAGGTGCGGCAAAAGGGACCGCACCAAAGAACCGGGGGCGGCAGGGTTGCCGGCCAGGGCCACCTTGAGCCGATGACTCGTCTTGCCGATTTCGGACAGGGAGATGGCCTTGACCAGGTCTTCCGGGAGATCGCGCCGTTTCAACAGGGTGATCAGATGTTCAACCTGAAGATGGCGGTTTTTAAGACAAGCCCGCAAAACCACCGGAGACGGATCCTGCACAACCTGAAACAGGCTCTCGCTTCCGGCAGTCAGAGCTGTTTGAAGACGCCTTGCAACGTCTTCGTTCAGCAACGTATCGGTGGTATTCATCGCCCTCAAAAATTTCGATATGGTTATTTTTTCTCAGTATACCCGTACAGGCCGAGAAACTCACTTTTGAAGTCCTTGTAGTTGCCGGCCTCGATGGCACTTCTCGCCCCCTCGACCATTTTCAGGTAGAAATGGACGTTGTGGATCGCAGCAAGGATCGCGGAGAGAATCTCGTTGGCGTTATAGAGATGATGCAGGTAGGCCCGGGTAAAATTGCGGCAGCAGTAACAATCGCAGGAGGCATCGACCGGGTAGAAATCACGGCGGTAGCGGCGATGCGTCAGGCGGATTTTCCCGCGACTGGTAAAGATGGTGGCACTGCGGGCATAGCGGGTCGGAATGACACAGTCGAACATGTCCATGCCCCGCTCGATGCTCTCGAGGATATCCTCGGGATAACCAACGCCCATCAGGTAGCGGGGTTTGTTCTCGGGGAGGAACGGCGCCGTGTAGTCGACCACCTTCTTCAGCAGGTCGAGCCCTTCGCCGACACTCACCCCGCCGATGGCATATCCCGGGAAATTCATGGCGGTGAGTTCCTGGGCGCATTCCCGCCTCAGGTCCTCGTAAACGCTCCCCTGCACGATACCGAAGAGCGCCTGGTCTTCACGGCGGTGGGCTTTTTTGCAGGCCTCGGCCCAACGCAGGGTCTTGTGGATGGACTTTTTTGAGTAGTCGTGGGTCGCCGGATAAGGAATGCATTCATCAAAGGCCATGATGATGTCGGCCCCGAGAGTATTTTCGATGGCCATCGCCTCGGCAGGCCCCAGAAAGATTTCGTTTCCGGTGACTTCGTGGCGAAAAAAGACCCCGTCTTCGGTGATTCGTTTTTTCGGCAGCGAAAAGACCTGGAAGCCGCCGCTATCGGTCAGGATCGGCTTGTTCCAGTTCATGAACTTATGCAGCCCGCCGGCCTTTTCGATGAGCCCTTCGCCGGGGCGAAGGTGAAGATGGTAGGTGTTCGACAGGATAATCTGGGCACCGGTTTCTTCAACCTGGGCGGGCGTCATCGCCTTCATGGCGGCATGGGTGCCGACCGGCATGAAGATGGGGGTTTCGATGGTTCCGTGGGGGGTCTCAAGGCGCCCGCGACGTGCCGCGGTTTCCCGGTCTTTATTCAGCAGGGTGAATTTGAACATAGAATAAATGTGCTTTCCTGATCTCAAGTGGTTTTCTAGGTGACAGTGAGCGATACGGGTTGCGGACTGGTGTCCTGTTTGGTTAATCGTGCCAACTAATTCTGAGTCATTTGGGTTGCTGTCAAGGCGCGCCGACGCAGGCCTGGCCTTGCGTTAAGTCAAGGAACGCAGACAGCAGCCCAAAGGGCCTGAATTATAGGTTACGATTAACCGCACAGGGCACTAGGAGGACACGGCCAGTGACATCACTCAAAGGCCACGATAAAACATCCGGGAAAATCCTCCCCCTGCAGACCGCTGCGAGCCGACTCGGCAGCGGCAAGGGTCTTGTAATTGCCAACCCGGACCCGGAAAAAGCGGGTACCGTCGACAAGCCCTTCCTGGACATCGGCCGCACCATGCCGGGATTTCAAACGTTCGGCCAGGCGACTGATGGCGTAGCCATCGATCTCGTAGCTTGGCAAAGGGCGATAGCTGATCCGTCCCTGGGCATCGGTTTCCTTTAACCCGAGAGCCTCGACACGCACCGGCGCCGTTCCTGGACCGACAACCCCAAGCTGCGAAGCGGCGGTATGGGAGAGATCGATAACCCGTCCTCTGACAAAGGGGCCCCGGTCATTGACCCTGACGACCACCTGTGCCCCGTTCTGCAGGTTTTCGACACGGACGTAGACCCCGAGCGGCAGGGTCTTGTGGGCCGCAGTCATGGCGTACATGTCGTAGATTTCGCCATTGCTGGTCTTGCGACCGTGAAAGTCCTTTCCGTACCAGCTGGCAATCCCCTCTTCAACGAAACCACGATGATCGAGCAACGGGTCGTAACGGACGCCGTTGACCTCGTACGGTTTCTGATGCCCCTTCAGTTCACGGGTTTCGGGGGTGTCGATGACGCGGGTGTGGTAGGCGGGGCCGCCACAGCCGGTGACAAAAACGAAACAGAACAAAACCAAAGACAAGAAACGCATTTTCTTTCGATACCTGTATTCTCGCGCAAAGGAAAATGACAACGAAACACCTGACCCCATCGTCAGGACACCCGGCCAGTATAATCCGAATGGCCAGGTATTGTGTGAAGAAAAACGCTAACGGCCGGGCGTCGAAAAAGCCCCGACTTGGTCAATCCTCCACGAAAGAGTCGTCAGTCGTAACCGGCCATAAAGCTCTCCACCTCGCTCAGCGACGCAATTGCGGTACGCCCTCCGAGTTCGCGGGTTTTCAGGGCGGCACATGCCGAGGCAAATCTTACCACCTGCCGAAGCGGCCAACCTTGAAGCAGGCCGTAGATATAGCCGCCGTGGAAAACGTCGCCGCAGCCCGTTGTATCGACGGCCTCGACCGCAAACGCACTCCGGTAAAAGCGCTCTCCGGTATTCACAAGGGTATGGCTTCCGCCTGCGCCGCAAGTCACCGTTACCGCTTTTGCTCCGTACTGAAGCAGCGGACAGAGAGCGTCTTCCACCGCTGGCGATTGGATGAACTGCCGGGCAAACAGTTCGCTGACCACCAGGTGATCGATCCACGGAAGGAGCTCGATGCTGCCCTCTCGCAGGGTGCCTCCATCGAAAACGGTGGTCACCCCGGCCTCCCGGGCAATCATGGCGGCTTTGATCGATGCCTCGGCCTGAAGACCATCGATATGCAGAACCCGGCAACGGCGAATCAGCGAGGCATCCACCTCTTCAGCTGAAAGCTGCCGGGCCGTTCCGCGGGTCCAGAAAACATTCCGGTGCCCACTCCCCTGCTCGACGGCGATAAAGGCGTATTGACTGGTCGCCCCGCTGTCGGCCAGAAGGCCGCGGCAATCGACCCCCTCAGCGACGAGTTCGGAGCGGATGCGCGAGCCATGATCGTCGTCCCCCACCCTGCCGAGAAAGGCGGTCGCAACGCCGAGGCGCGCTAACGTGACAAGGGCGGTGGCCACCGGGCCACCGCCCTGTATCAGCGTTTCGATGAGTTGAGCTTTATGATTGACCGCCGGGTAGGCCTCCACGGTGCCGAGAAAATCGAGAGAACACTGGCCAAGGCCAACGACCTCGCAGGGCTGGGACGGTTCGATG
>CALZIC010000182.1 GCA_945787285.1 uncultured Desulfuromonadales bacterium | reverse complement strand
ATTTATTATGGCGGAGGAGGTAGGATTCGAACCCACGGTACTTTCGTACAACGGTTTTCAAGACCGCCGCCTTAAACCACTCGGCCACTCCTCCGTGGCATGCTTTCTTTTACCGACTAGGCGGTTATCCGCTCGAGCCCACCCATGTAAGGGCGAAGCGCTTCGGGAATCACCACCGACCCATCGGCCTGCTGGTAGTTCTCGAGGATCGCCACCAGGGTTCGACCTACCGCCAGCCCCGAACCGTTGATGGTATGCACAAGTTCGGGACGCGCGCCCTCTTCCCTGCGGAACCGGATCGAGGCCCTGCGGGACTGGAAATCACGGAAATTGGAGCAGGAAGAAATCTCCCGGTACGTCTCCTGGGCCGGCAGCCAGACTTCGATATCGAAGGTGCGCGCCGCGGAGAAGCCGATGTCGCCGGTGCAGAGATCGACCACCCGGTAGGGAAGTCCCAGTCGCTGCAGCACCGTTTCGGCGTTGCCGAGGAGCGTTTCGAGTTCGGCGTCGGAGTCTTCCGGGCGCACGAACTTGACCAGTTCGACCTTATTGAACTGGTGCTGCCGGATCAGTCCGCGAGTGTCCTTACCGTGGGACCCGGCCTCCCGGCGAAAACAGGGGGTGTATGCCGTATAGTTGATCGGCAGATCCGCCCCGGAGAGAATCTCGTCCCGGTGGATGTTGGTCACCGGAACTTCCGCTGTGGGAATAAGGAAAAAGTCAGGCCCTTCGGTATGAAAAAGATCGTCTTCAAACTTGGGAAGCTGCCCCGTTCCCGTCATGGATGCCCTGTTTACCATAAAGGGCGGCAGGATTTCAACATATTTATGCTGGTCGGTGTGCAGATCGAGCATGAAGCTGATCAGCGCCCTTTCCAGGCGGGCTCCAAGGCCACGGGACAGGCAAAAACGGGCCCCTGTAAGCTTGGTGGCGCGCTCGAAATCGAGGATGTTAAGCCCCTCGCCGATATCCCAGTGGGCCTTCGGCTCGAAATCGAAACTCGGGATATCCCCCCAGCGACGCACCTCGCGGTTTTCCTCTTCGGAGGCACCGACCGGGGTCTGCTCATGAGGGATGTTGGGAATGTCGAGCAACAGGTTCTGCAACCCCTCCTCGACCCCCTTAAGCTCATCGTCCAGGGCCTTGATACGCGCCGAGACCTCTTTCATCCGGGCGATCTCGTCCTTGACCTGACTTTTGTCCTTGGTTTTGCCGATAATGGCCGAAACCTTGTTCTTTTCGGCCTTGAGGGCTTCGGACTCGCCGAGCAGTTCGCGGCGACGCTTATCCAGGTCGACAAACCCCGAAAGATCGACGGCACCACCGCGGGTCGCCAAACGCCTCTGGGCCTCGGCCAGGTTTTCCCGTAAGTATTTTACGTCGAGCATTGTCCTACTCCGCCTGGGGGGTCAGGTTAAGATGCGTGGGGGGCTCATCCCGGTTAAGGGGCCGCGCAGCACGCCTCGGCAAAATCAAGAGCGTATATCTATCACTTATCCCCGACTCCGTCAACCGCCTAGTCACCCTTTTCTCAGGCTGAACCGCCCGGGCCCGATAAACATCAGGGAGAAAAAGACCACGCCGAGTTCGATGGCGTGAGACGCCGTCTTCAGACCGTCCCCCAGCGCCAGATGCATGTTGGCGGCAACCGCCATGGTGACGGCCATCATCAGACAGGCCGGCCGGAAAAAAAGCCCGAGCGCCAGGCAGAGCCCCCCCAGACATTCGCTGAGCGCCGCCATCAGCCCCCAGAGCATCGGCATGAAATGAATGCCGAGATGCCCCAGCGCTGTCCCCAGGCTGGTCCACTTGTCCGGCCCGGCCAGCAGCTTGGGCGCCCCGTGATAGACGAACATGGCCCCGACACCGAGGCGCAGCACCAGTAGGCCGAAGTCACGATAGCGCCCGAGAAAACTCCACATGGTTCCCCTCCTGTATTACTTTAAATAATGCCGTGCAGCACGCCGCCGGAAGCCCCCAGGGCATCGACCCGGGCCTCGACCTCGGGCACCTCGATCAACGGCGGCGCATGGTGCCCTTTTCTGCGAGCGTCGATCACCAGGGAGCCGCGGCAGCCCCAGTGCTTGGCTATCGTCTCCGAACCGATGCCGTAGATGTCGCTGGCCGGATTGGAGCGGGTGAAGGTGACCCACACAAAGTTATTCAGGGTGCGAGCGGCAAACTCGCTGTCGTCGACCACCACCACCATCGCAAAGGCGTTGATCGGGTCATCGGCTCCGTAGAAGCGGCAGAACTCGTTCATGACCGCATCTTCGCACCCCCGCTCGGCCCGGCATTCGGGCCCCTGCACCATCAGGATACCGGGCCCGGCCAGGTGCGGCGCGCTGAAGCCCTCGGGCAAACGCAGGTCGCCGGGGATTTCTTTCGGCAGATCTCGGCGCTTTTCGCCGGAGGCGGCCACCACCACCTTGGAGCCCTCATTGAACCCGCTTCCGGAGTAGTCGAGGGTGTCGATGGTGGTACTGGTCTGGAAATGGAGGTCGCGCCGCCAGTCGACCCGCTCCAACACATGATCGAGGAATGCCGGGATATCGTGAATATCGAGCCGGGGGTTGTCTTCGCCGGCGCAGATGAAGAGGTACTTGGCCAGCGAGAGCTGCCCCTGGCCGAGGACCGCGTTGCCGAGGGTGAGGAGCTCCTGAGGGCGCCTCTGGTCGGCGTAGGGAACGTAGCGCTCGCTGCCGACGGCCAGCAGCAGGGGATGCACCCCGGCGGCATCGACGGCATGTACGGCATGGATGCCGGGGAGGACGGTGGGGATCAGCGGTCCGGTCAGCTCGTGGATGAAGGCGCCGAAGGTGGTGTCCTCCTGCGGCGGGCGGCCGACGCTGGTAAAGGGCCAGATCGCCCCGTCGCGGTGGTAGACCTTGTCGACCCGCACCACCGGGAAGTCGTGGGCCAGGCTGTAGTAGCCAAGATGGTCGCCGAAGGGGCCCTCTGGAAGGGTTTTGTGGGGGTCGATGGTGCCGGTGATGACGAAATCGGCTTCGGCCGGCATCGGCAGCTGCCCCGGCGGGGAAACCATCGGCAGGCGGTGACCGCCGAGCAGACCGGCGAAAGCGAGCTCGGGCATTCCTTCGGGCAGGGGCATGACCGCAGCCACGGTCAGGCTCGGCGGGCCGCCGACGAAGATATTGACCTGCAGCGGCTCGCCCTGCTCGATCGCCTCGGCATGATGGACGCCGATGCCGCGGTGGATCTGGTAGTGCAGGCCGATCTCCCGGTTCGGCTGGTACTGCCCCCCGGAGAGCTGCACCCGGTACATCCCCAGGTTGGAGGTGCGGATCCCCGGCCGCAGCGGGCTTTCGGAATAGACCTGCGGCAGGGTGATAAAGGCCCCGCCGTCATCGGGCCACGACTTGAGCTGGGGGAGCTGGTCGATGGTGGTGGTGTTGGCGAGGATCGCCCCTTGCTTGACCTTGCGCGGCAGCAGGTGGAAGGCTCCCCTGGGGGCACGCAGCGCCGCCATCGGCTCTTTGAGGACCGTGGCCGGGTTGACCTTGAGAGCCACCAGCGCCTCGATGGTCTTCAAGGTGTCGCGAAAGATGTAGCGGGTGCGCTCGAGGGTGCCGAACAGGTTGCCGAGCATCGGAAAACGGCACCCCTGAACATTGGTGAACAGCAGAGCCGGGCCGCCGGCCTGGTAGACCCGGCGCTGGATGGCGCCGACCTCAATATCGGCATCGACTTCCGACTCGATCCGAATCAGCCTCCCGGTGGACTCCAGGTCGCGAACACAGGCGGCCAGATTGCGGTATCCCATAGTGCACCCCTTTTGCGATCAGGTTAATTATATCGGTCAATCAGGGTGCTTTTATACCGAAATCACGGGGAAAAGGCAACAACGCGGCTCACAGTCGGGGGAATGGCCGAGCAGGCCCGAAAAATGCCGTTATTTGCCCGAACCGATCGAAACAGCGGCTCTTTTCACCGGCTGAACATCCCCCTATCCAGACCTGCGGCGACAATTCTAACAATTCATAAAAACATGTATTTACAATATGTTGAGAAACACTCTTCCGATAACGAAAGTCCAGGATGCTGGCGTGTAAAAAATCTGGCCTGCTTCTGGCACTATCACCACCCCGAAGCAGGGCACACCATAGCCCTTTGATCGGATGAGGCCGCCATTCACCATGAATGCTGCGGATCGGCCAGCAAATCAGGCCCAGTCACTGCGGGGAGGGGGCCAGCAGTGACCTACCATCCGAACAGAGGGTATGGTGTGCCGTCTTTTTTTGAGGTACAACCTGAATCCGGGAGGTCGGAAAGAGACCATTTCAATAGAGAAAGGTTCAAAGTTTTTTCTGCTGCCGAACGTTCTCCTGGGCGGCAAGGCGGAGTCCGTCGCTGATGGTTGGATAGACGTGGACCGTTTCGGCCAGATCGAACACACTGAGACCGCAGCGCACCGCCAGAGTCGCCTCATGGATGACATCGGCCGCACGCGGTGCCAGCAACTGGGTGCCGAGCACCCGCCCGGACCCCTTTTCCGCCACCAGCAGCAAGGCCCCTTCCAGATGCCCCATCACGTGGGCCTTGGCCACCTGGGACAGATCGACCAGGGTTTCGATCGCCTCCTTCCCCTGCGCTTTCACCTCCTCAAGGGACTGACCGACCCCGGCGATTTCGGGATCGACAAAGACCGCCATCGGGGTCAGGCGGTGCTCAATCCGGCGATGGACATTTGAATCGAGCATGTTCTCGACCGCGACCTCCCCCTCCCTGGCCCCTGCCGGCGCAATCAGCGGTGGCCCGGTCACATCCCCGGCGGCCCAGATACCGGGCACCGAGGTCCGCATCTCCTCGTCGGTCATGATAAAGCCGCGGCCGTCGACCTGAACTCCGGTCACCTTCAGCCCCAGGTCCGAGGTGGCCGGGGCCGTCCCCACCGCCAGCATCAGATGCGCCCCCCTGAAGATCTTTTCCTTGCCGCCCACCAAAGCCTGCAGGCAGGTTTCGTCGCCGTCGCGAAAGACCCTCTGGCTCTTGACGTTGAATTCGATCTCCATCCCCTCTTCAAGCATAAGCTCTTTCAGAATGACGGTGAGACGGGGATCGAAGTCCTTGAGCAGAGCGTCTCCGTGCTCGAGAATGGTCACCTTGCAGCCAAAACGACTGAACATCTGCCCCATTTCCAGGGCAATCACCCCGCCGCCGAGAATCAGCATGGAACTGGGGATGCAGGGAAGGTTGAGGGCGGAGAAGCTGGTCAGGTAGCCGGTCTGGTCGAGGCCCGGCAGACTCAGCCCCCTGGCCACCCCGCCGGTGGCGATGAGAAAGCGGTCGCTGACCAGCACCTGCTCGCCGACCTGAAGCTCGGAGGGCGACAGGAACCGGCCGTGGCCGCGCAGAACGCTGATCAGCGGGTGGTCCTCGAGAACCTTCTGGTAATGCTCGTAACGCAGCGTCTCCACCGCAGCCCGCTTGGCGGCCATCAGCCGCCCGCAGTCGGGAAAGTCGGCGGTCATATTCAGACCGAAGGGGGCGCCGCGAAAGGCCGAATGATGGATTCCGGCCAGATGGATCAGGGTCTTGCTCGGCACGCACCCCCAGTTGACGCAGGTGCCCCCGAGATAGCTCTGCTCCACCATCAGCACCCGGGCGCCCCGTTCCGCCCCCTTGAGTGCGGCGGCAAAGGCGGTGGTCCCCGAGCCGACGATTATCAGGTCGTGGTCTTTTCCCATGCGCTCCTACCGATCCGTTTTCCAGGTGCTGACGATATTGTCCTCCAGCCAGGGGAAGCCCCCGTCGAGAACCTTGCGTGCGGTGCCGTAGGCAAGGCGGTCATCGTTGCAATAGATTCCTTCATGCAGGGCCTTCAACCGCCTGCGAGCCTGCTTGCAGAAAAGCTCGGCCAGCTCCAGCGCCCCCTCCTCTTTCGATGGCGAAGCCGCCCGGCTCAACACCGCGCTCATGGCGAAGAGCTCGGCGCCGCTGTTGACCAGCCGGGCGAGAACCTTCTGCTTTTTCTGCAGCCCCTGCCGGTGCAGCGCCATCATGTGGAAGAGGTCTCGGGCCAGGCGCCGGGTGGCCCGCTCGACAAAACGCAGGTGCCCCATGAGCTCCT
>CALZIC010000181.1 GCA_945787285.1 uncultured Desulfuromonadales bacterium | reverse complement strand
ACACGTTTCCATTGGTTTACACTCTCAGGCCATCCCCAGCTTGTGCAGTTTCTTGTAAAATCCGGGCCTGGAAATGCCCAGCATAAGCGCCGCCTTCTGCTTGTTGCCCTGGACCTTTTCAAGGGTGTGCTCCAATAAGACCTTTTCGACCTCGTCCATGATCTGCGGCAGCGGTTCCCGCCCGATGCGAGCCTTCCACTGGGCGAGGCCGGAACTGGAAACCACCGGTCCCATCCCCCCGGGGGAGAGCTGGCGGATATGGGCCGGAAGATCCTGGAGGCGGATCAGGGGCCCCACGACAACATTGAAGGCACTTTCGACCACGTTGCGCAACTCGCGAATATTGCCGGGAAAAGGATAGTCCTTGATCAGCTCCCAGGCCTCCGGCTCGAGCCCCTGGACCTGCAGACCGAACTCGGAGTTGAAGGTCTCGATAAAATGGCCGACGATGAAATAGATGTCCTCGGTCCTCTCGCGCAGGGGAGGGATGGCCAGGGACATGACATTGAGCCGGTAATAGAGGTCTTCGCGGAACTTGCCTTGCTGCACCAGCTGCTCAAGCTTGACGTTGGTGGCCGCCACGATGCGCACGTCGACCTGCTTCGAGGTATTGCACCCCAGGGGGGTCAACTCCCGCTCCTGCAGAATGCGCAGCAGCTTGGCCTGCATCGGCAGGGACATGTCGCTGATCTCATCGAGAAAGATCGTGCCGTTATGGGCCAGTTCGAACTTGCCAACCTGCCCGCCGCGCTTGGCCCCGGTAAAGGCACCGTCTGCGTAGCCGAAAAGCTCCGATTCGAGCAGATGTTCAGGAATCGCGGCGCAGTTCAACTTGATGAACGGGGCGTAGCGGCGCCTGCTTGCGGCATGGAGCGCATGGGCGAAGAGTTCCTTTCCGGTACCGCTTTCGCCCACCAGCAGGACATTGGAGCGCCGTTCCGCCACCCGCATCAGGATTTCCTTGAGTTCGACGATCACCTTGCTGTGACCGATAATGCTATTGATATCGTAGGTGAACGCGCCGACCTTGGCCACCTGGGGGGCCGAAGAAGGCTTGGACGCCTGGGCACGGGACTGGAAGCGGTCGGCCATGCGCAGCACTTCCTCGACATCCTGAAACTGAACCTTGCCCAGGGCCCCGATCGGACGGCCATGCTTGACCAGCGGATAGCGCGAGACAACCACCTCGCGGCCGTTGAGGTTGTGCGGCCAGCCGATCTCCGACCGCCCGGTCTGCATCACGATGGGAAGGCGGGAGCACTTGGAGTTGGGGTAGGCCTTGAGGATATGCTTGCCGACCATATCCTGCGCGCGGGTTCCGAGCAGGTCGGCAAAGGCCTGGTTGACCAGCACGATATACCCCTCGTGGTCGACCAGGATGGTCCCTTCGTAGGCCAGGTCCATCACCGCGCTCAGGGAGCGGACGATATCGAGCAGGTCGACGAAGCTGAGGTTGTCCCGCGGGACCGGCTCCGAGTCGATGACCAGCACCCCCCCCTCGACCTTGCGGTCCGAGACCCGGGGAACGTAGTGGCAGACCAGCTTGCGATCCCCGATCAGAATCGGCTGGGAGCGGAAACAGAGCCCGGCCTCGAGCAAAAAGGCGATATGCCCGACCGGCAATACATCCGACAGCAGCTTGCCCCGAATCGCTTCCGGGGAAGTGTCGAGAATCTCCGGGCACAGGGCATTGCTCTCGACAATCCGTTGATGTTGATCGAGCACAACCACCCAGGCGTCGGTTCTCCCCACCAGGGCGTCCATGTCGAATTCGACATTCTTAACGATTCGCGAAAATTCCATAGCCGTACCTAGCCTCTGATTATTACGCTTCTCAAAATACCGTTCTGGGCCACCAAAGCCTTCGTGACCCGCTCCACACTTGCCGCAGCAGGCTCACCGGAAATCGACTCCTTGTCGAAAAGACTTTCTGTATGACCACTTGGCTGGCCACTCTTGAATCACGTTGACGTCAACGATATACTTTTTCAAACCAATTGGCAACAATTACAAAAAACCCTACTTGGTAGAATGGAACGATGTTATACCGAAAACCGCTTACTGCCCGGAAAACGAGACGGGCAGCGATCGCAAAGAACCCGAAAAAACGAGCAGGGCCTACGGAAAGAGCGGGGCAAAGGCGCAGAAGGGAATGAAGGGCGGAAACGAAAGAGAGAGGCTGCGCGAGATGAAAAAAAGCCAGGACAATCCGTGCCGGACTGTCCTGGCCGCACGATAACCGGGGCCGGTTAACGGTTTTACAGGCTGGAAAGGTATTCTTCCCACTCGATCGGCAGCAGGTGCTGTTTTTTGCTGTTGCATTCCTTGCAGGACGCCACGCAGTTCCCCTTGTTGCTGCGCCCGCCGCGCACCAGCGGCACCACATGGTCAAGGGTCAGTTCCCTGGGAGCGACCCGCTCTCCGCAATAATGGCAGAGTCCGGTGCCGATGCGATTTTTCCACCACTGGCTTTTGCGCAGCTCCCGCGCCTTGTTGCGCTCCCGGCGTATATCTTCTTCGGATACCTCGATCATAAAATCCACAACGTTTCTCCTTTAACGTAAGTCGAGCCCATTGTACCGGAACGACCGCTGGCAGACAACCGCATCCTTGCCCCCTCCCTCTTCGATCGGCACCCTCCCCGTCAACCGCTTGGAGCATGTCACACAGCTTGCACATTTTGGCGTTTTATGCGAAATTTGAAGGTCTTTTGCCGCAACGACCGATATGCGGCCTCTACCTTAAGAACAGGACAACTCAACTTCCATGAAGATACTCATTGTCGGCGCCGGCCAGGTCGGTTTCTTTCTGTGCGAGCGCCTCTCCCACGAAGGGCATGAAGTCACCCTGATCGACCAGTCCCAGGAACACCTGACCCGAGCCCAGGACCGCCTTAACGTTCTCGGCATCCTCGGCAACGGCGCCAGCGCCGAGACCCTGGAGCAGGCGGGCATCAAAAATACCGAAATCTTCATTGCCGTTACCGACCTCGACGAAGTCAACATTCTGGCCTGCCTGCTGGCCCGCGAGTACCAGGTCAAAACCCGGGTCGCCCGGGTCAAGAGCATCGAGTACACCGGCCGGGGCGCGGTCCTCTCCAAGGAAAAACTCGGCATCGACCTGCTGATCAACCCCGACGACGCGGTAGCCGACGAAATTGTCAAGATCACCTGCAGTACCGGGGCCTTTGATGTGGCCGAATTCGTCGAGGGGCAGATCCAGTTTATCGGTTACCGCATCAGCGAAGAAAGCCCGCTGTGCGACCTTTCGCTGATCGAGCTCGGAGAAATCCGGGGGATCTACCGCTTTGTGGTCACGGCGATCAGCCGGGCGGGGCAGACCATCATCCCTCGCGGCGAAGACACCATTCAGGCCGGAGACAGCATCTTCATCGTCGCCCACAAAAAAGACCTTCCCTCCATCCAGTACATGCTCGAGCAGCAGGAAACCAAACGCCGCAAACGGAAGGCCTTCGTGCTCGGCGGCGGCAACATCGGCCTGCGTATCTGCGGCGAACTGGAGTTGAGGGGCTTTGACGTCCGGCTGATCGACAAAAACGAGGCCCGCTGCGAAAAGGTCTCGGCCAAACTCAGTCGCACCGTGGTCCTCAATACCGACGGTACCGATATCCGCACCCTCATCGATGAAGGAATCAACGGCGCCGACGTCTTTATCGCCGCCACCGGCAACGACGAAACCAACATCCTCTGCTCCCTTCTCGGAAGGCATCACGGAGTAAAGCGCGCTCTGACCCTGGTCAACAAACCGGAGTTTCTCAATCTGGCCCCCTCCCTCGGCATCGACGCCTGCGTGGCGCCGCGCCAGGCTGCGGCTGGAGCAATCCTCAAATACGTCCGCCGCGGCGGGGTCGTTTCCCTGGCGGCTATCGAGGGAAGCAACGCGGAGGTCATGGAATTCCAGCTCACAGCCGACAGCAGCAACCTCGACACCCCCTTGAAAAAACTGCACTTCCCCGAAAAAGCCATCATCGGCGCCATCGTCCGGGGCGACACCTATGAGATCCCCACCGGCGACTGCGTTTTGCGCGAGGGCGTGGTCTTTGCCCTTCCCGGGGCGCTGGCCAAAATCGAGAGGTTTTTCGAGTAGATGAACATACTCACCACCTTGCGCATTCTCGGGGCCCTGCTCCTGTTTCTGGCAGCGACCCTGCTGGTACCGATCCCCTTTTCCCTTTATTTTGCCGACGGCGCCGCCATCCCGTTTCTGGTTTCGGCTGCCGTTGCCCTGGCTACCGGCACCATCCTCTTTCGGTTGTGCCGATGCGACATGGAACTCTCGGTGCGCGAAGGCTTTGCCGTCGTCTCCTTCGGCTGGCTTTTCTTCGCCGTATTCGGCGCCATCCCGTTTATCCTGTCCGGCTCGATTCCGTCGTTTATCGACGCCGTCTTCGAAACGATGAGCGGATTTACCACCACCGGCTCGACAATTCTCACTGAAATAGAAGGCCTTCCCGAAAGCATCCTGCTCTGGCGCGCCCTCACCCACTGGCTCGGCGGCATGGGGATCATCGTCCTGTCGCTGGCCATTCTGCCGATGCTCGGGGTCGGAGGGATGCAGCTGTTCAAGGCCGAAGTTCCCGGACCGACGGCCGACCGGCTCAAGCCGCGCATCCAGGATACCGCCAAGCTTCTATGGGGGGTTTATGTTCTGCTGACCGCCCTGGAAACCCTGCTTCTCATGTTCGGGGGAATGAGCTTTTACGAGGCCCTCTGCCACGCCTTCGCCACCCTGGCCACCGGCGGCTTCTCCACCCGCAACAGTTCGCTGGCCGCCTACGACAGCGCCTACATCGACTGGGTCGTCACCCTTTTCATGTTTCTGGCCGGGGTCAACTTCTCCCTGCACTACCAGGCCCTGCGAGGGCGCCTGGGCGAATACTGGCGCAACGAGGAATTTCTCACCTACCTCGGCATTACCCTGCCTTTCAGGCATCGGCCATTCTGACCACCACCGGTTTCGGCACCGCCGACTACGAGGGCTGGCCGGTTCTGTCCCAGTACCTGCTGGTCTTTCTGATGTTCATCGGCGGCTGCGCCGGCTCCACCGGCGGGGGGATGAAAGTGGCCCGCATCCTGCTGCTCTTCAAACACGCCCAGAACCAGCTCTTTCGGCTGATCCACCCCAAGGCGGTTCGCCTGGTCAAGCTCGGCAACACCCCGGTCGATCGCGACGTCATGGCGTCGATCCTCGGTTTTTTCGCCCTTTACATGGGGGTTTTCGTGGTCGCCTCGTTCCTGATGGCCGCCACCGGGCTCGACCTCGTCTCGGCCGGCGCTTCGGTGATCGCCACCCTGAGCAACATCGGCCCCGGCCTCGGCTCGGTCGGCCCGGTCGACAACTTTGCCCACATTACCGACTTCGGCAAGCTGATTCTGATCTTCTGTATGCTCCTCGGCCGTCTCGAGCTCTTCACCGTACTGGTTCTCTTCTTTCCCTCCTTCTGGCGCAAGTAAGCTAAACCTGGGTCCGTGAGATCGGGGCGGAAAAAGAGCGTAAGTGCTTGGCTTGAACAAGTGTTTCAAAAAATCTGAGGCGCACCCATAGGTTCGTCGGTGATTTTTTGAACGCTTAGGCAGGTCAATGACTTGTGCTATTGCCCGTTCAGAACTCACGGATCCAGGTTAAAAAATGGCCCTCCCCTTAACAACAAGGGGAGGGCCACGAAAAAGTCTTTAAAAATGAAACGCGAGGGAAAAATCCCTCGCGTTTTATCCCCTCCTTACGGCAGGATTCCAAAACATGTCTGGCCAAAGGCCACAAATGCAACCGTCTTTCGACACCCTCGGAGAGGCAAGGACCCCGAGGCCAAGCACCTAAAGAAGGTTTTGCATCAAGTTGAATAACATTTTAATACATCCGGCTCCTTGCCGGCAATCAGGGGATTCCCGTATTTTGTTGTAGGGAAAACCCGTATACGGCCTATCGGGCAAACTGTTGAAATTCCAATAGCAGACAAACTACAAGGTCGTAATCCCTTCGCGGATGGCGTACTTGACCAAATCGGCAAAACTGTCGATGGCGAGCTTTTTCATGATCCGCGAACGGTGCGTTTCCACCGTCTTGGGACTGACGCACAATTTATCGGCCACCTGCTTGGAAGAGAGCCCTTCGGCCACCAGCCTCAGAACTTCCCGCTCCCGCATGGTGAGGTACTTCTCCGGAGCCCCCTCGTGAGGCGAAAGCGGAGAGAAGACCTCGTCGATAAGGACCGAAGTAATCGACGGGCTCAGGTACATCTTCCCCGACATGACCACCTCGATGGCCAGAATCAGCTCTCTGAACGCTGCCTTCTTGACCACATACCCGTTCGCCCCGGCACGCATCATCGCCAACACGGTATCGCGATCGGAATAGCCGGATAGCCCGATAATGCGCACCTTCGGATGCGCATCGCGAATCATGCGGGTGGCCTCGATACCGTTCAGGCTCGGCAGCCTGATGTCCATCACCACCACATCGGGACGCAGTTCTTTCGACAGGCGGACCGCACTTTGTCCATTGTTGGCGATCGCGACAATGTTCATATCCGGTCGCGTATCGAACATGTTCTTTATGCAGTCGTGAAATATTTCATGGTCATCAACGTAGAGGATTCCCGTTGCCATACCGATGTCCTCTATTAGACCTGGATCCGTGAGATCGGGGCGGGAAAAGAGTGCAAGTGCTTGGTCTGAATAAGTGTTTCAAAAAATCTGAGGCGCACCCATAGGTTCGTCGGTGATTTTTTGATCGCTTAGGCAGGTCAACGACTTGCGCTATTGCCCGGTCAGAACTCACAGATTCAGGTTAGGGTTATAAAAACGATCCAGTCACTATCGACTGCCCCACCCCGTTATGTCAATCACCATTAAAATAAAATCAAACAGGAAGCGAAAACGCCCCACCTCCGCCACCACTGTCCTCCCCGGGATGGAGGTCACCGAAGCGGCTCAGGGAAGCAGGTGAAAAGGCTCCGGAACCCTTTCCCCATTTGGCATGATGTCGGCATCCGGTACCATGCCGTCTTCTCCGCAAACGCTCTTCCTGCGGCAGACGGGCATCATCTTTCCGTAGCAGTAAACCTGAACAAGATTTTTCCAGACCCGGCTTTTTCGATGGCCGAAGCGGGCATAAAAACCGCATTCAACCCGATGGGGACACGCATTCTGCATGAATTGGCATTCTCCCTGAGAAAATTTTTGATCTGAGGTTCCACGATACAGGATGGACCCTCACAATTTTCTTACAGGAAAGACACCACACCCTTGGAGGCTGCCGGACTTGACGGGCCGAAACGAAAAATCGGATGGTCGAGAGCAGATTTTCGAGGATTTGAGAGCGAATAGCAGGGCTATTTGTCGAAAACCGTCGGAGATATGGGCCAATCAGTCGATTTTGCAGTCGGTTTATGTGAAGTCCGACAGCCTCCTTGCGACTTCTTTTTCAGCGGACCTCCTGCCAGAGAAGTTCGACAATTTCATCGATCTCCTCCGCAGCGTACTCCTCCCGGACCAGGGCTTGCCGGTACTGCATTACAACCCGGTCGGCGCCAATGGGATCGCCGCCACTGACATGAACGTCATAAAGCACTTTGACCGTCTCGGCATGTACCGGGTCGGTCTTGAGAGCCCGATACAGAACGGACAGAGCGTCCTCCCGGCTGCCCGAGTCGGCCAGAGCCTTTCCCCAGCAGACGGAAAAGTCGAAGAACAGTCGCTCCAGTTCGGCGCCGCGCCCCGCAGTCAGGTTGTCCACATGGGAGATCGTTTCCAGGTAGTCCCCCCGCCAGAGCTGCTGACAGTGAAAAAAGGCGTTTCCGGCCAGCCAGGGCTCCTGCCGTTTCCAGTGGAGCAGCCCCCGCTCAGCCCATCGGGTGAACTCCCAGGCATCGACCCGACAGTTCTCCAGGCAGAGCATCCCCCGCTTGAGCGACAGGTAATGTTTCACCGGGCGGGGCGCTATCGCCTTTTCAAGCACTTTTCGCAAACGGGAAAGAAGGGTATCGAAGTTGGCTCGGGATTTTTCCGGGGAGCTTTCAGGCCACAGGGCCAGCTGAACAACCTCCTGGCCGAGACTCCCCCCAGGGGTCGAAATCAACAGCGCCAGAAGCTGCCGCTGGGCCGGACTGAAATCCTCTTCCTTCGCCCGCAACTCCCCGCCGAGAGAAAAAGAGAACTGCCCCAGGGTCTCGATGCCCAGCAGGGGGATGGCGGTGCCATCGGCCAACAGGCCCCGCTGCAGGCGTCCGGCGGCGAGGGTCCGGGCGTACTCCACCTCGATGCCATGTTTCACCGCGACCGAAAGGAGCTGCTCCATCAGCTGCGGGGTGCCGACAAAGAACTGCCCGAAACCGTGCCGCCGCATCAATGCCATGGCCTCGCGGACGTCCTCAAGGGCCTCGCCGGAGCGTCCCGATTCGAGGCGCAAGAGCCCCCTGCAGGCGTAGGCCCCGGCGCGGGTCAGTTTTTCACCGATCTCCAGGCACAGCGCGATGGCTTTTCCCAACATCGCTTCGGCCTGCTCCACCAGTTGCAGCTGTCCATAAGCCGCTCCCAGGACCATCTGGTTGACCGCCTCAAACAGCCTGCCCCCGGCTTCACGGCGCAGAGCCAGAGATTCCTCGGCGGCGGCCAGAGCCTCCTTCCGTGCCCCCTGACGGGCCAGCAGAAAGGCATGGTACTGCTGGTACTGGCTGCGCAGGTGAGGGTTGCCCGCCGCGTAGCCCGAAGAGAGCCCCTGGCGGACAAAATCGATGGCCTCGGCAAATTGGCCGGTGATGATGGCCCGGTCGATATCGAGCACCCACAGCAGCGGACCGATGGTCGTCTTGACCATCAGGTCCTTTTCGAAGAGCTTCTGAAAGTACGCGCGATGCCGGGAATAGTTGACAAAATCCCCCTCCAGGCTCAGGTGGTTGACCTGCATCAGGGAAAGAAAGAGCTTGTTAAACGGGCTGACCCTGGGACTGCCAGTGAGGGTGTGGGCCTGCTCCACCTTGCGCCTGAAGTCCCCCCACTGTCCCAGGATGGCGTACCGGTACCCGCGGATCAGGGCGATGCCGGCCATCAGGTTGTCTAACTCGTTTTCCTCGGCCCACCGCCAGGCTCGCAAGGAGAAGTCTTCGACCTTGGCACTGTCGGCGTGCAGAAAATAGTAACCCATGGCGAGAATGTGGGCCACCTGGATTCGGGACAGAAGCCCCATCGTGTCGCCCAGCCGGTCAAACAACGCCTCGGCCCGCAGCAGCAGAGAGGCGGCCTTGTTGAACCGGCCGTCAACCGCCACGTGAAAGAAAATGAGCTGGCTGGCGGCAAGCAGTTCGCCCAGCTCCTCTCCCCGGTCCAGGAACCCCGAGCGGGCCTGCTCCAGAAAGATCTGAGCCAGGGGAGGGTCGGTGTCGAAGTGGCTCACCCCGTGAAAATAGGCCAGCCAGGCATGCTCCCTGACAACACTTTCGGGGATTTGCTCCAAAGCGGACCGCAGGGTGTTCAGGCGGTTGCCTTGGAGCAGATCGAGCCCGATCTGGCGAAGGACCTCCTGGGCTGCGCCATACTCCCGGGCCTCGAGAGTGTACCGCAGCCCCTCTTCCATGCGCCCGCTGTCCACATGCCAGCTTGCGGCCCGGCTCAAAATCTCCTGCTGCTCTTTCCAGGACAGGGTCCTGCGGGCCAGTGCGCGGAGAGAGTCCCTGAACAGGTGGTGCAGCACGAAGGTGTCCCCCTTGCCGACGGAGCGGACAAAAAGATTGTCCTTCACCAGTCGCTCAAGGGCGGCCCGGACATCCTCTTCTTCGGCCAGCAGCTTGGCCAGCGAGAGAGGGATTTCCTCGAGCAGGGAAAGCATCAGCAGCGCCTGCCGCGCCCCTCCGGGAAGCAGTGACAGGGCCTCCCGTTCAAAATAATCGAGCATCCGCCCCTGCTTGAGAGCCTCGAGATCGGGCAGATGTCTCGATATTTCAGTTTCTCCGTAACGCGACAGGGTCTGGCCGGAAAGGACCAGGCCCATGACCCAGCCCCCGGTGCCCCGGTGCAGGCGATTGACACTTTCCGTCGAAAGGGGGACCTTCATCACCGAGTTGAAAAGATCGGCAATTTCGGCGCGGGTCAGGGCCAGATCCTCATTCTCCAGGCTCTGGAGGTGGGGCAAATCAAACCCCTCGGGCAACTCCCCGCGAGAGATGAAAACGATTTGCAGAGCCGGCGGTGCCTCCGCAGCCAGGGCGTTGAGAAAAGCGAGGCTCAACGGAGCGTCGCTCAGCAGGTGAAGGTCGTCAAAAACCAGGCAGACCTCTTTTGCCGCGAAGCGGCACAGGTCCTCGGCCAGCACCCTGGCGTAACGGGGGGCATCGCCTGCGGCCAGTTCTCCTTTTTCAAGCATCTGTTCAAGGAGGGGGCAGTGAAATGAGGGATACGCCCTGCGCAAGCCATCGAGCGGCACTGAGCAAAAAGACCGGGTCCGAATCCTCGGGGCCCAGCTGGTACCAGGAGAAGGGGAGCTGCGCACTGACCAGATACTGGACGACCAGGCTCGACTTTCCCTGTCCGGCCTGCCCCTGGATGAACAGGACCCGCCGCCCCCGGGCGCGACCCTGTTCAAGTTCGCGAACAAGCCTCCGCCGGAGCAGATGACGCTCGGAATCGAAGCGCGGAAAGGAGAACTTGTTTGCCGCCAGATGAGGGCCACACGGTTCGAAAGGACTGTTCATATAAAGCGTTCCACGCTACCCCCTGCCCGAGGCAGGAACAAAAAGGAATCTAACCACATGCAATCACTTGCGGCAGGCCGTCATTAATCAAACGCCACACCCAATACCTGTAACATTATCAGTCTTTAGCGTTGCGATCAACTTTCAACTCTAGACATACCCGACCTTTGATGTACCAATTCCGGCTGTGAATCTTGCACCATAGCAAAAGGGGGGCGGCTCGCGCCGCCCCCCTTTGATGTTCTGCATGACATGCCGCCGCCCTAACCCTCCAGCAGCACAAACCCCATCTGCCGGCCGGTGTTGCCGCCGTCGCGGCGATAGGAAAAAAACAACTCGCGATGACAGCAGGTGCACTCGTCGGAGGCCTGGATACTGGAGGCAGCCAGCCCGGCGCTTTCGAGCTGCAGCAGGCAGCTCTTCTTGAGGTCGAGCTGAAACTTGCCCAGAGAGGTCTCCTCGGCGATCTTCTCCCAGTGACCGGTCCCCTTGCGAAATTCATCACGCACCTTGCGGTCGACCTCATAGCGGTGGGCGCCGATGCCGGGACCGACTGCGGCCACAAGCTCCTGCGGCTGGCAGTCGAAATTGACCTGCATGGCGCTGATGGTCTTCTCGATAATTCCGGCGGCGGCGCCCCTCCAGCCGACATGAACGACTCCGACCACCTTTTTGGATGCGCAATAGAGCAGTACCGGGTAACAGTCGGCCACCAGAACGCCGATCATGATTCCGGGCTGGTCGGTAATGATGGCATCGGCCTCGACGGTCAGAAAATGCGAAAGGTCCGGATTCGGCTGATCGATGACGAGGATGTCGGTACCGTGAACCTGGTTGACGGTCAACAGCTGGTTCGGCTGCAGATCGAAGGTGCGAACCAGGGTCGAGCGGTTTCCGTCCACGTTGTAGCCAAGGTCCTCGGTGTTGAAGCCGAGATTGAGCGAGTTGTACGGCGGGCGGCTGATGCCGCCGTTGCGGGTGGAAAACCCGGCCTGTACTCCGGTATCGGCGCCCCAGGAAGGCTGCAGAAAATGGACCTTGCCCTGCTTGATTAATTTCATTCTGTATGACTCCGTATGCAAAATGGACGCGCCGGGAAAAACCATCCGACCGTCCTGTAAATCGCGTCAATCGTTATAGTTACTATCGAGGCGGCTGACGATCTGTGCCATATCGGCGGCCAGGGGGCTTTCGAACTGCAGGTACTCGCCGCTGGCGGGATGAACGAACCCGAGAACCCTGGCATGAAGCGCCTGTCGCTGCAGTTTCTGCATCAAACCGCGCAGCTCGGGATCCTTGATGACGTTGGTGCGGCTGGCATTTCCGTAGACCGGGTCACCGACGATAGGCCAATTTTTTTCCGAGAAATGAACGCGGATCTGGTGGGTGCGGCCCGTTTCCAGGGTCAGTTCCACCAGGGTCAGGCGTTCCCGGTCATAGCGGCGAAGCACCTTCCAATGGGTCACCGCCCGGCGCCCGGCTCGCCCTTTTCCGCTCATCTTCTTGCGGTGGGTCGGGTGGCGGCCGATCGAGGCATCGATCATGCCGGCGTCCGTCGGAAGCAGGCCGTGCACCAGGGCCACGTAGCGCCGGGTAATCGAATGCGCTTTGAACTGGGCGGCCAGGTCATTGTGGGTGGCGTCATCCTTGGTCGCCACCATCACCCCCGACGTATCCTTGTCGAGACGGTGCACGATTCCCGGCCGCAGCTCGCCGCCGATACCCGCCAGGTCGCTGCAGTGGTGCAGCAGCGCGTTGACCAGGGTGCCGTCGGTGTGCCCCGGCGCCGGATGGACGACCAGCCCGGCCGGCTTGTCGATGACGATCAGGTGAGAATCTTCGTAAAGGACCCTGAGGGGGATGTCCTGGGGGATGGCCTCGATGGGAGTCGACGGGGGGACGGTTACCGCAATGGTCTCGCCCCCCTTGAGCCGGAACCCGGCCTTGACCGGCTCATCCTGCAACAGCACCTGCCCGTCATCGACCAGCTTTTTCAGCTGGGACCGTGACAACTCGGGCAGGCAGTCGGCCAGAAACCGGTCGAGCCGCTCGGGCGGCTTGCCCCGTTCAAAATAGAAGGTGCAGGTTTGCTCCATCTACCAGATCGGGCTCTCGATCTTACCGGCCTGCTTGATCATGACATCGACAATCGCCCGGTCATAGAGGTGATCGGGTGTTTCCAGGCTGGGGGAAATGCGGGTGCGAAAATGTTCACGGCCTTCTTCCAGTTCCTCGGACAGAAGATCGAAAATATTGTCGTTTTTAATCCCTTCTTTCACCTTGTCCTGGTTGTACAGGGCGATATCGGAAACGATAGCCCGGGCCAGGCGAAAGGCGAGATCAGGATTTTCAACGAGTCTAGCCATGTTTTTTCCCCCGAATATGGAATAATGTGCGTTGCGCGTTAGCTGTAACCATCTGGCAGATTAGCGAAAAACTGAATCTTTGTCAATTATTCAGAGACTTTCGACAAACCGAAACAGATCGAGGTGCCCCCCGCGAAAATCGGCGGTATAGGCGCCCTTGCCGCGGTCGACCACCCAGGTGTCGACCAAAAAGGTCGCCATGCCGGCCCGATGGGCCGACAGATCGTGGTCGGTGTCGTTGCCGACCATCACGCATTCTTTCGCCGCCAGTCCGACCTGGTCAAGAATATCGGTAAAATAGCCGGGGTGCGGCTTGCAGTAGCGACAATTTTCATAGCTCGTCACCAGTTCGAAGGGAAAGTCGAGCAGCCCCCCCCACTGCAGTCGGGCCTCAATCACCGCCCGGGGGAAGACCGGGTTGGTGGCGAGTACGACTTTCAGGCCGCGCTTAAAACAGCGCTCCAGAATCCGCCGCGACAGGTCGAGGGGCTGGACCAGGGGGGTGAGCTGAAGCAGACCGTTGTCGCAATAGTGCTGCAACCGCCTGTTGAACAGCTCTCTCTCGATGCCGAGGTGCCGGTTCAGCGATTCGAGGAAAAGGTCCTCGTTGCTGCGGCTCCCCTCGCTGTTGCGCAGCAGGGCCATGGTCGAAGCGAGCATCACCTCGCCAAAGAGATGCCGGTCCGCCACGTCCTCGAAACAGCTGGCCAGCCCGGCAACATAGGCTGGGATGAACTTTTTCATCTCGACCTGAAGCAGGGTTCCGTCCAGATCAAAGAGGATGCCTTTGACCGCATCGGCGGGGGTATGACTCATCGACTCTCCTTGGAAAACGCCAGCGTGGCCCCAGATTATGGCCCGGTTTTCACTCTAACACAGTCACGATTCGCTAAGAAAGACCTATTCCCGCTCTTTTGCTCGATTTCCCGCAACGATAAATCCCTTGACTTGGAGGGGATCCCGGGGTAGAAAATTGAGGAAAAACAGTGAGGTAACGAATCAATGGAAAATATTCGGGAGGAAGTCAAGGAGCTGCAGATCGGCATGAAAATCCGCCGGTTGCGTCAGGAAAGACGCATGACCCTGCAGGATCTGGCCGATGCGACCGGACTCTCCAAGCCCCTCCTGTCGCAGATCGAAAACGAGCAGGTCATCCCCCCGCTGGCAACCCTGTTGCGCATATCCAAAGCGTTCAAAGTCGACCTTCAGTCGTTCTTCCAGGAAGAAGGCACCAACGAGAAGTGCGTGCTGACCCGGGCCGGCGAGAGCCGCCGCATGCACCGGCGCACCACCCCCGATCACGACTCCCCGCCCTACGCCTACCATTCACTCGCTTTCGGAAAAAAGCACCGCAACATGGAGCCGTTTCTGGTCGAATTCGAAAAACGACGATGGCATGAGGATCTTCAGGTCTGCCACGAAGGGGAAGAGTTCCTCTTTCTGCTCGAGGGCGAGCTCGAATTCCACTACGGTGGCAAGGTGATGACCATGGAGCCGGGAGACTCGGTCTACTACGACTCCTCCGAGCCCCACGGCTATGCCGCAACGGGCGAAAATAATTCTGAGGCATTTTGCTTGCTGTCAAGGCGCGCCGACGCAGGCCTAGCCTGCGTTAAGTCAAGGAGGCGCAACGCAGACAGCGGGCAAAAGGGTCATAATTAGCAGACAGGATTAACCGCACGGGGCACTAGCTAGCGGCACCAGCGGCTTGACAACGGGCGATTGTTTCTTATTCTTTTCTATTCTGATAGCGGACCGAACCACCCATGTAATTTTCCCGAACCGACGTGTCCCCCCAGACAAGGAGAAATGAAATGGCAAAGATCGGCGTAATTCTTTCCGGCTGCGGTGTTTACGACGGCAGCGAGATCCACGAAGCGGTCATCACCCTGCTGGCGATCGACCGGGCCGGGGCCGAGGCGGTCTGCATGGCCCCCGATACCGCCCAGATGCATGTGGTCAATCACCTGAGCGGCGAGGTCGCCGAAGGCGAAACCCGCAACGTGCTGGTCGAATCGGCCCGCATCGCCCGCGGCAACATCAAGGATATCCGCACTGTCGATGTCGGCGACTTCGACGCCCTGATCCTGCCCGGCGGCTTCGGCGCCGCCAAGAACCTCTGCGACTTTGCCGTCAAGGGGCCCGACTGCTCGGCACAGCCCGAGGTGGCCCGCCTGGTCCGCGAGACCGTGGCCGCAAAGAAACCGCTGGCCGCCGTCTGCATCGCACCGGCAGTCCTGTCCCGGGTGCTCGGCGGCGACAAACTGGCCCACAAGCTGACCATCGGCACCGACGAGGGGACCGCCCAGGCCCTCTCCGCCATGGGTTCCGAGCATGTCAACTGCCCGGTCTCCGAATGCGTCATCGACCGGGACAACAAGATCATCAGCTCCCCGGCCTACATGCTGGCCGGCCGCATCAGCGAAGCGGCCGACGGCATCGAGAAAACCGTCAAGGCCCTGATCGAGATGATCTGACCGCCTGAGACTATACCGGTTTCCGAAAAAGCCGCTTGTCACAAAAGATAAATCATCTACAATAAAGCTCGCGCCCAGGAGGCTGTCGGACTTGACGGACCGTAACGAGAAATTGGATGTTCGAGACCAGATTTTTGAGAATTTGAGAGCGAATAGCAGGGCTATTTGTCGAAAATTGTCGAAAACATGGGCGGATCAGCCGATTTCGCAGTAGGTTCATGTCAAGCCCGAACGCCTCCTTACACCACCATTCACAGGACAGGAGGTCTCCATGGACAAGTACCGGTGTGTTATCTGCGACTACATCTATGACCCCGCCGAAGGCGATCCGGGCAACGGCATCGACCCGGGAACCTCTTTCGCCGATCTCCCCGACGACTGGGTCTGCCCGCTGTGCGGGGCCGGCAAAGACGAGTTTGAGAAGGTCTGAGCCGGACCGCACCCGGTCCCCGTCCTGCGGACCTGAACACACCGGAAGCCGTTTTCGGAGCCTCTGCCCGGGGCGCCTTTCGTACC
The DNA here is from genome assembly GCA_945787285.1 of uncultured Desulfuromonadales bacterium. Taxonomy (GTDB): domain Bacteria; phylum Desulfobacterota; class Desulfuromonadia; order Desulfuromonadales; family Trichloromonadaceae; genus CALZIC01. Next base: position 4,654 of record CALZIC010000181.1, on the reverse strand, counting down.
GGGCGGGGCTCCAGCTCCAGGAAACGCTGTTGGCGCGCAGGCTCCGCGAAAACGACGACATTCTGCTCCTGGTGGAACACGACCCGGTCATCACCCTGGGGCGCCAGCCTTCGGCCGGGCACATCCTGGCCTCGCCGCAGGAACTGGCGGACCGCGGCATCGAGACGATCCAGACCAGCCGCGGCGGCGACGTCACCTATCACGGGCCGGGGCAGCTGGTCGGCTACCCGATCGTCGACCTGACCAGGCTCGGGCGCGACCTGCACCGCTACCTGCGGCTGCTGGAGGAGCTCGTCATCGACATCCTCGCCGCCTTCGACCTGCACGGCCAGCGGGTTGCCGGGCGAACCGGGGTCTGGACCGGAAAGGACAAAATCGCCTCGATCGGGGTGGGGGTCAGGCGCTGGATCAGCTGGCACGGTTTCGCCCTGAACATCACCACCGACCCGGCCGTTTTCGACACCATTATCCCCTGCGGCCTTCAAAACGTGCAGATGACCTCCATGACAACACGCCTCGGGCATTCCCTGGACATCGCCGAGGTTCAGCGCCAGGCGATCCGCTCTTTTGCCCGGGTCTTCCGAACCGACTATGCAGGAAACTATGACGCCCCCCTCTGACCGCAAGCCCGACTGGCTCAAGGTGCGCCTTCCCGGCGGGCCCAACTTTGCGCGCATCCAGCGCTACCATCGCGACCAGGGGCTGAACTCGGTCTGCCGCAGCGCTGCCTGCCCCAACCAGGGGGAATGCTGGAACAAGGGGACGGCGACCTTTATGATCCTGGGGAACATCTGTACCCGTGGCTGCGCCTTCTGCAATGTGTCGGCCGAAAAGCCGCAGCCGGTCGATCCGGCCGAACCGGAGAAGGTCGCCACAGCCATCGCCGAACTCGGACTCAAGCACGCGGTCATCACCTCGGTCACCCGCGACGACCTCGCCGACGGCGGGGCCGCGCACTTCGCCCTGCTCACCCAGGCGATCCGCAAGCAGGCCCCCGGCTGCCGGGTGGAACTGCTGATCCCCGACCTGCTCGGCAACTGGGAAGCTCTGGCGGTTATCCTCGCGGCCGAACCGGATATCCTCGGTCACAACATCGAAACGGTACCGCGGCTCTATGCCCAGGTGCGCCACGGGGCCTCCTACCGGCGCTCCCTCGACCTGCACGCCGAAGCACGCAGCCTCTCCCCCGGCACCCTGCTCAAGTCGGGACTGATGCTCGGCATGGGCGAGAGCAGCGAAGAGGTGCTGGCGGTCATGGGCGACCTGCACCAGGCCGGCTGCCGGATCCTGACCCTCGGCCAGTACCTCGCCCCGAGCCGCCGCCACCACCCGGTCGACCGCTACGTCCATCCCGAAGAATTCGCCCGCCTCAAAGAGGCCGGGCTCGCGGTCGGCTTTTCCCACGTCGAAGCGGGCCCGCTGGTCCGGTCGTCCTACCACGCAGAAGAGCAATTCGAGGAGTCTCAGAATGCCACAGACTGACCCCGTTTACGACATGATCATCCTCGGCTCGGGACCGGCCGGTCTCACCGCCGCCATCTACACGGCCCGCAGCAATTTCAACCCCCTGGTCATCTCCGGCCTGCAGCCCGGAGGCCAGCTGACCACCACCACCGAGGTCGACAACTTCCCCGGATTCTCCCAGGGCATCGACGGCCCGCGGCTGATGCAGGAAATGGAAGACCAGGCCCGCCGCTTCGGCACCCGCTTCGACACCAGCGAAATATCCAGGGTCGACCTGACCGGGACCCCGCTGCGGCTCTGGGCAGGCGACCAGGAGCTTCGGTGCCGCACCCTCATCGTCGCCACCGGCGCCTCACCGCGCATGCTCGGCCTGCCGGCCGAAAAGGAGCTGTACGGCCGCGGCGTTTCGGTCTGCGCCACCTGCGACGGTTTTTTCTACAAGGAGAAAGAGGTTGTGGTGGTCGGCGGCGGCGACACCGCCATCGAAGAAGCCTCGTTCCTGGCCCGCTTCGCCAGCAAAGTCACCGTAGTCCACCGGCGCGACACGCTGCGTGCCACCGCCCCCCTTGTCGCCCGGGCCGAAGCCAACGAGCGCATCGATTTCCGCTGGGACAGCGTTGTCACCGCCATCCTCAGCGATCCGCAAAAAGGGGTCAGCGGGGTCACCCTGCGCCACCTCCCCAGCGGCAAGGAAGAAGAGTTCCCTTGCGACGGCCTCTTTGTCGCTATCGGTCACGTACCGAACACCGCCCTGTTCAAGGGACAGCTCGACATGGACGAGGACGGCTACCTGGTCACCCGCAACGGCACCGAAACCAATATCCCCGGGGTGTTCGCCGCAGGCGACGTGCAGGATCGCCACTTCCGCCAGGCCATTACCGCCGCCGGTACCGGCTGCATGGCAGCCATACAGGCCGAACGCTACTTCGAAGCACTGAACGACTGACACCCTGGCGGGGGCCGTGCGCAGCAGGCTTGGCGCCCATCAGGGGGCCGCAGACGATTCACCAGGCGGCAGGCTGGTTCCTGCATCTTATAAATAAACCGTGGATGCCGCAAATCCATGGATTGCAATGGAGAAATCGCGTGGGAAAGATTGCCGGAGATCTCGGTGTGTTGTCTCTGCAGGAGATCGTGGGGATTCTGATCGACAGGAAAAAGAGCGGGGTTCTTAAAATCGTCCTCGAGGAGATCCAAAAGACCTTCTACTTTCGTGCAGGAAAAGTCATTTTCGTCACCTCGAACCAAAAGGGGGAACGCTTCGGCGAGTTCCTCATCGACATCGGCTGCCTCGACCTCGAACGCATGCAAATTCTGCTCGAAGAGAGCCGCCTCCGCAGCCACCGGTTCACCGCGGACCTCATCGAAGAGGGGGTCTTTGAGAAAAGGACCCTCGAAACCGCCCTTTCTCAACTGGTGATTATCGCCATGGCCGACGCCCTTGCCTGGCCGGCCGGCACCTTTGAACTCAGCGACGTCCTCCCCGGCAAGGTCCTATCCGGCCCGGTCGATATCGCCGTGGAGAACGTGCTGTCCAAGGCAAGCCGCCTGAAATAGACGCCAGGCCAAGGCGCAGGGGGCAAACCGGGCGATCCCGGCCGGCCCCGCTGCATTGGCCTTCGGTATCAGCCGACGATATTACCGCGGGTTTCGCAATCGAAGATGGTCATCAGCGACTTGGCGATAAACGGACAGACCTGGTCATCCTTGCCCGGCCGTTCCCACATGAGCAGTTCCTGGCCGTCCTTCTCCTCGCGCTTCACCCGCGCGGGGACCAGCCGCTGCAGATCAGCCCACATCTGCTCGACGTCGAGGAGCTCGTATCCCGCAATCTCCTGGCCATGTTCCACACCGTCGATGAAATCCTCGATCAGCTGATAATCGACAAAATCGTTTTCGGTCCGCCACCATTTGATGAACTTGTGGTGGGCCTTCTGTTCGGCTTTGAGTTGCTTGACGATTTCGAATCCTGTCATGATCGACCTCATTTCTCCCCGGGAGAGTATTTCTCCCCAGGGCTGTTGATCGCTGGCACCGGGCGTTCTACGTCCAGTATAGCTTTCAACTATCGATCTTCAACTCCGCCACCGCCCCCTGCTCAGAAGAAAACACCAATGAAACAAGCACTTGACACATCTACACCCCACTGGCTGACTTCTGCGGAGCGGCATGAAGCCGGTCGAGCAACAACAAACTCACGGATTTAACCTGGATCCGTGAGATCAGGACGGGAAAAGAGTGCAAGGGCTTGGCCTGAATAAGTGTTTCAAAAAATCTGAGTCGCACCCATAGGTTCGTCCGTGATTTTTTGAATGCTTAGGCAGGTCAATGACTTGCGCTATTGCCTGGTCAGAACTCACGGATTCAGGTTTAAGTTAAAATTGTACTTAAAAAAACGGAGGCCGTCATCGGTCCCGTTGTGGATCGCGAAAATCCGTTGCATTCACCTGAGCGGTTGATATAACCTCATTAATCGCTATCGACCGCATTCACTTTTCACGACCTGCCCTATCCTTGGCATCTGCCGGAAAGTATGCCCTGTGAGTATCGTTTCCAACGCCAGCCCCGAGTATATTGAACATCTCTACCTGATCTGGAAAGAGTCGCCGGACCAACTGCCTCTTTCATGGCGCGCCTATTTCGAAGGCTTCGAACTCGGCAGCGAAAATGAGCCGTCCGTCGTCGAAATGCAGCCGGCGGCCGAGCATGCGTGCAAGCAGTCGGCCGTGCAGTCGCTCATCTACCGCTACCGGGATATCGGCCACCTGCTGGCCTGCACCGATCCCTTGAGCTACTGCCCGACCAGCCACCCGATGCTCGACCTCGAGGCGTTCGGACTCGGCAACGAAGATCTCGGCACCGTCTACCTCTGCGGCCGGTTTTACAAACCCCAGGCGACTCTGCAGGAAATCATCGACTCGATGAAGGAAACCTACTGCCGCTCCATCGGGGTCGAATACATGCAGATCCAGAATCCGCAAGAGCGGCAGTGGCTGATGGACCGCATGGAACCGGTGCGCAACCGCCCCGACTTTACCCTGGAGGAAAAAACCCGGACTCTCTGGAAACTGATGGCGGCCACCCTGTTCGAGCAGTTTCTGCACAAAAAATTCCTCGGCCAGAAGCGCTTTTCTCTCGAAGGCGGCGAAAGCCTCATTCCGCTCCTCGACCGGCTGGTCCACGAGGCGGG